>JBKKDM010000193.1:0-4348 GCA_046707905.1 Candidatus Limnocylindrales bacterium | reverse complement strand
CCATCAGTAGGCCTCCTCGGGCGCGCGGGGGGCGCTGGGTGCGCCGGTCGCGCTGGGTGCGCCGGTCGCGACCGCGCCGGGCGCGCCGGCTGCGACGGGCTGCGCACCCGCGCCGCCCGCCCCGGTCTTTCGCGCCCGGAAGTCGTCGATGATCGCAGCGGTGACGGTCGCCCCGATCCGGGTGACGCCGAGTGCCATCACCTCCAGCAGCGCATCCAAGGAGCGGACCCCGCCCGCGGCCTTGACGCCGATGTGCGGCGACGTGCTCGCGCGCATGAGTCGCAGGTCGTCATGGGTCGCGCCGGTGGCGGCGAAGCCGGTGGAGGTCTTGACGAACTCGGCGCCCGCCGCCTCGGTGAGCCGGCACGCCCGGACCTTCTCGTCGTCCGTCAGGTAGGCGTTCTCGAAGATCACCTTCACGATCGCGCCACCGTCGTGCGCCGCCTCGACGACCGCCGCGATGTCCGCCTGGACTTCGGCGTCCCGGCCCGACTTCAGCGCGCCGATCTGGATGACCATGTCGATCTCGGTGGCGCCGTCCACGAGCGCCTGGCGCGTCTCGCCGACTTTGGTCTCCGTCGTGGCGTAGCCGTGCGGAAAGCCGACGACCGTCCCGACCGCCACGCCGGTCCCCGCCAGGATGGCCGCAGCCCGGCGCACGTGCACCGGCGGCACGCAGACACTCGCGACGTCATACCGCGCGGCGAGCCGGCAGCCGTCCTCGACGAACGCGTCGTCGAGCTCCGGCCGCAGCAGCGAGTGATCGATGGTCTTCGCGATGTCGCGCTCGGTGAGGGACTCGATGGCGATGGCGGACACGTTCACCTGCTCAATGACAGAAGGGCCGCAGCACGTCGCGGGCGATGAGGAAGCCCTGCTTGATGTTCTCGTCCGAGCCCTCGAACCGGCGGTCTTCGTGCTCGATGATGCAGTCGCCCTCGTAACCCTGTCGGTAGAGCTCGCTGTGGACGACGCTCCATTCGACCTCGCCGAGGCCCGGGATGCGCGGGATCTGCCAGCCCATGCCCATCGACATGATTCCGCGCTCGTAGAGCCCGTCGCGGTCGATGATCAGGTCCTTGGCCTGGTAGTGCAGCACGTGCGGCCCGAACTCCTTGAGGAAGCGCCGGATGTCGATCATCTGGAGGACCAGGTGCGAAGGGTCGAAGTTCAGCCCGATCGTGTCGCTCCATTGCTCCAGGATCCGGCGCCACATCCGCGGCGTGGTGGCGATGTTGTGCCCGCCGGGCCACTCGTCGTAGGAGAACAGCATCGGGCAGTTCTCGAAGGTCAGCTTTCGGCCGTGGTCCTGCGCGAACCTGACGATGTCCGGCCAGACCCGCTGCGCCTCCGCCCAGTTGTCGTCCTGGTTCTTCGAGCCGTCGCCGCCCATGAACGTGTTTACCAGCGGGACATCCATCTTCTCGGCGGCCTCGATCACGAGCTTGAGGTGCCCGATGACCGACGCCCGGTGCTCCGGGTCCGGGTGGAGCGGGTTCGGGTAGAACCCGAGGCCGGAGATCGCCAGGCCCCTGGACTCGATGGCGGCCCGGGTGTCGCGGGCCTCGCTTGCGGACAGGTTGGCGACGTCGATGTGGCTCGTGCCGGCATAGCGGCGCGTCGGGCCGGTGGCCTTTGGCCAGCAGGCGATCTCGAGGACCTCGAAGCCCGTGTCGGCCGCCCAGTCCGCGACCTCCAGGAGCGGCGTATCCGCGAACGGCGCGGTCAGGAACCCGAGTCGCATCAGCGTGCCTGCGCCGTCACGGCCGCGCCGACGCTCGAGCGTTCCACGTCCGTCCATTGACCCGCGGCGGCGCTCGCGGCGATCGCGTCGTTCACGAGCATCTCGTCATGGCCGTCGGCAAAGGTCGCATAGGAGGGGCGATCCGAGGGCCGACCGGCGATCACGTCGGCGTAGATCGCCCGGAAGAGCGCCCCGAACGTGTCACCGAAGCCCTCCACGTGCCCGCCCGGGAGCGCCGAGGCGGTGCGGCCCGCGGCGCCCATCAGCGCCGGGTTCCGGAGGAGGATCTCGTTGGGGCGGTCCCGGTGCCCGAGCCACAGGTGGTCCGGCATCTCGGAATCCCAGGCCGCCGCGCCGTTGGAGCCGTCGATCTCCCACTGCAGCGAGTTCTTGCGCCCGGGGCTGATCTGCGAGACCGACACCGCGCCGCGCGCGCCGTTGTCGAACCGGAACAGGATCGACGCGACGTCCTCGGTCGCCATCGGGCGCGCGACAGTGTCGGTCGAGCGCTCGGTCGAGTAGGTCTCCACGGGCCCGCGGGGCTCCTCGCGGAGGCCCACGAACGTCGCGAGATCGGCCATCACGGAGACGATCCGGCGACCCGAGAGGAACTGGATGAGGTCGATCCAGTGCGACCCGATGTCGCCCACCGCCCGGAGCGAGCCGCCCTTGTCGGGCTCGAGGCGCCAGTTCCAGTCGGTGTTGAGGAACAGCCAGTCCTGGAAGTAGTGGCCGGTCATGAACCGGACGTCGCCGAGGCCACCATCGGCGATGAGCTCGCGGACGTGCTGGTGGAGCGGGTAGAAGCGGATGTTGAAGTTGACCGCGTTCACGAGCCCGCTGCGCTCGGCGTCATCGACCAGGCCCGTCGACTCCGCGGCGGTCATCGCGAGCGGCTTCTCGCACACGACGTGCTTGCCGGCGGCGAGGATCGCCCGGGCCTGCGGGACGTGCAGGTGGTTCGGGGAGGTAACGTGGACGACGTCAATGGCGGGATCGTGGAGGATCGCGTCGAGCGTGGCGTAGGCCTTCGGGACGCCGAGCGCCTCGGCCCGCGTGGCACCTCGCTCGGGGGAGCTGCCGAGCACGCCGGCGACCTGGACGCCGATCCTCCGCAGCTGCTCGACGTGGACCGTGCCGATGAAGCCGGTACCGATCACGGCGGCGCGGATGTCGGCGATCCCGGTCATGGGCCCTCCTGCTCGACCGCGCCAGGGACCACCGCCGTCCTCGCAACCGGCCCGGTCGTCGCGCGCGGGCACCATCGTACTTTGGTCTGTCAAGTGCAAAAGTCGACCGGTCGGCGGTGGAAGCAGTAGGATGCGGCCGTGGCGGATCTCGATCTCGCGGCGCGCCAGCCGCTCCCGGACGAGTCGCTGGACGCCCTCGTCGTCGTGCTCGACGAGGTGCGCCTCGGCCGGTCCCGCTCGCGATCGGAGCTCGTCGCCCGAACCGGCCTCGGGCGCGCGATCGTTGCCCAGCGCGTGGGGGAGCTGCTGGAGCGCGGGCTCGTGGTCGAGGGTGACGTCGGCCCCAGCACCGGTGGCCGGCCGCCGCGCCAGCTCAGCTTCCGGGCCTCGGCCGGACACGTCCTGGTGGCGGACCTCGGTGCGACCAGCATCGACGTCGCCGTGACCGATCTCGACGGCCGGATCCTCGGCCACCACGACGAGCCGGCGCTGATCGAGGCCGGCCCGGAGCCGTGCCTTGACCGCGTGGAAGAGCTCTTCGAGCTGTTGCTGCGGACGACCAACGGGATCCCCGGCCCGCTCTGGGGCATCGGCATCGGCGTGCCAGGACCGGTGGAGTTCCAGGCCGGTCGACCGATCTCCCCACCGATCATGCCGGGCTGGGACGGCTACCCGATTCGTGAGCGCTTTGCGGGCCGCTACGGCGCCCCCGTCTGGGTGGACAACGACGTCAACGTCCTGGCCCTCGGTGAGCAGCGTTCCGGGGTGGCGGCGGGCCACGACGACGTGGTCGTCGTGAAGATCGGGACGGGCATCGGCGCCGGGATCATCTCGAGCGGGCGGCTGCACCGCGGCGCCCAGGGCAGCGCCGGCGACGTCGGGCATATCCAGATCACGGATGACCCGGCGGTTGTCTGCCGCTGCGGGAACATCGGCTGCCTTGAAGCGCTCGCCGGTGGCGAGGCGATCGGGCGCGCGGGCGCGGCGGCCGCCGCTGACGGACGGAGTAGCCGTCTGACCACGGCGCTCGACCAGCGGGGGACCGTCACCGCGGAGGACGTGGCCCGGGCGGCGTCCTTCGGGGATCCTGTCGCCGTGGTCCTGCTCCAGGAGGCGGGCCGCCGGGTGGGCTCGATGCTTGCCAGCATCGTCAACTTCTTCAACCCGTCGATGATCGTGATCGGTGGCGGCGTGGCCAACAGCCCCGACCTGCTGCTCGCCTCGATCCGCGAGTCGGTCTACCGGCGATCCCTGCCGCTGGCGACGCGGGAGCTCCTCATCCAGCGGTCGTCGCTGGGCGGCCTCGCGGGCGTGATCGGGGCCTCGTCGATGGTCGTCGACCAGCTGTTCGCGCGCGAGGCCATCGGCGCCTGGATCGAGGCCGGCCACCCGGCCGGCGTGCCCGACCTGGAGC
>JBKKDM010000192.1:0-10789 GCA_046707905.1 Candidatus Limnocylindrales bacterium | reverse complement strand
CGCCAGGACGGCAAATCGATCCCGCATCTCGCATGCCGTTCGAACCGCCGCGAGCTGGTGGTCGGCGATCGGCGTCGGGTCGTTGAAGAAGACCATGAGACCGTCGCCCGCGAAGTGCTCGACCGTGCCACCGTTGGCGACGGCCAGCCGGCCGACCGTCGAGTGGTACTGCCGCAGGACGCCAAGCACCTCCTCCGGATCCGCGCGCTCCGCGAACGCCGTGAACCCGCGCAGGTCCGCGAAGAGCGCGGTGATCTCGCGGCGGTGGCCGGCGAGGAGCTGCTCGCCCTCGGCCGATGACAGCAGCTCGGCCGCCTGCGGCGCAAAGCGCGCCAGCTCGGTTCGCTGGCGCTCGACGGTCGCGAACAGCTGGGCCAGGACGATCGCGATTGCGGCCTGGTCAGCGAAGTGCTCCACGAGCCCGATCTCCCGCTCCGAGAACGGGCGAACCTCGTTCCGGGCGGCTGCGATCACCCCGATCAGCTGGCCGTCATAGCGGATCGGCACGCCCAGGTCCGTTCGGATGCCGCCGGCCCGCCGGACCGCTGCCTGGAACGGGTTCCCCCTGAGCTCCGGGTCGGCGAGGACGTCCTCGATGTGCACGACGCGCCCGTCCAGGATGGCTCGGCCCACCACCGATTCGCGATCCGGCGCGTACATCACGCCCCGCACGAGCTCCTCGAACTCGGGCGAGAACCCGGTGAAGGCGCGCATCCGGTAAGCGTTACCGTCGCGAACGGCGATGTTCGCGGAGTCGGCATGGCACAGCTGTGCGGCCTCTTCGACAACGGCCTGCAGGACCTCGTCGAGGTCGAATCGGGAACGCGCGATCGATGCGAGCGTGCGACCGAGGGCTGCAAGAGCGGCGGCTTCGCGCTGCTGTTCTGCTTCGATCGGACGATCCTTCATACGTCGGGGACGTTCGACCCGCTCAGACTTGGGTCAGGATCTCGGGGCCGCTGGCGGTGATCGCAAGGGTATGCTCGAAGTGGGCGCCGAGGGCGTCGTCGACGGTCGCGACGGTCCAGAAGGTTCTCGGCGCCCGCCGGTGTGGAACTGGAAACGGACGGCCTGAGTGTCCAGCCCTCGGCCGCCGGCGGTACCCATCACGCGGCCCGCGGCGGAAGCGCGGGCCTGGTGAGTTCCAGAGGGAAAAGCGTTGACAACGGACACCGGTGCGTTGACGCACTCCGGACGGCTCCCGTCCCGAGGCGCAGACTTCGTGAGGGCGCGGGTTGGTGGACCGCTAGGTTCGCTCGCGGCGGGGGGAACATGGAGGCACGCATGACACGAAGGAAGTCGCTCCCGCTCGCCGTTTTGTCGGCCGCTGCGTTGACAATCGCAGCCGCAGGCTCCGCATTCGCGGGCGAAGTCACCGGCAACGGGAAGCCCACAGCCGGTGTACCGCACGCGAACTCGATTTGCGTGTTCTCGGGCAAGAACGACAATCCGAGCGCACCGCTCAACATCCCCGATGCGGGCGGCGTCTCGCAGTCCTACGGTCAGCTCGTCCGGCTGGGTGTCATCGAGAACTTCTTCGGCGCATCGCCGAAGACGTTCAATCCGGGCGACTCATGTCGCGGCGGGAGCAACTTCGCTCGCGAGTGATGATCGGCCGTTAGAGGCACAACCGACGCCGCGGAAACTCGCGGCGTCGGTTTGATATTCCGGTCCGGAGGTTCGAACTGGGATGGTCTCGCAGGCGTAGCACCGCAGGCGAAAAGACCAACCCGCCCTCCTCGACCACGCTCGTCGAAATGTCGATGGGCGTGCATACATGCGTCACCAGCGTCAGACATGGCACAGCACGGCGGCGGGACAAGCGGTGAAGCTCTGCACGGTGTGCGGCGTCATGACGAGTCTCGCTGCGAGTCTGTACACGCGGCCGAGTTTCGCGAGAAATCCCGCCGCTCTGCGAGCGTGGACCCATCCATCTGCCCTGTGAGCGCACCGTTGCCGCGGGTGCCGCGATGACCGGGAGCGTGGCTGGCGCCACCGCAAGGAGGTCGACTCGGCTCGCACGGTGGGTGCCACGGCCCTGGTTGTTACGCCGTCGGACCGCTTCGACCCGCGCCCACAGCTCGTCGGGGCCGGCGGGTTCGCCCGCCAGGAGGCGGGCTAGCGTGTTTCGTTCGGTCCACGATGGCAGCGCACCCAGCCGTTGTACAGCGGGTTCATGAGAAGGCATCGAATCCGAGAGGCCTCGAGGCCGGTCTCCCATCGTCCAAGCTCGCCTTACACCGGCCGCCTACGCGCACGGATTGGCGCTGGCGCTGCCCGAAAGGTTGAAATGGCGCGCCCGACAGGTGTTGGACGCGCGATAACAGCCTACGCGATGCCTATCGAGGGCCGCGATGAGTGGCTCGCCGCGGCGAGGCGGCTGGCATGAGAGACGGGTACCTGCGCGGTTCTCTTTCGCGAGCCGCGACTCCGCGCCAATGGGAAGTCCTCGCAGCCTACGTCGCAGTGGGTGGTTCGGTGTCCGACGCAGCTAGTCTCGTCGGTATCCGACCGAGCACCGTAAAGCGCCACCTCGCCGACCTGCGCGCGCGATCGGGACTCTCTACTGAGCAGCTGATATATCGCGGGCGAGCCGAGGACCGTCTCAAGGTGCCGAGCCTGGAACCCCTCTAGGCCCACGCAGATCAATCGCCGCCCCGACTCATCGCTCCGTCGACTCACATTGCGTTTCGAGCCTAATGCGCAGCGCGCCTTGGCACGGATGCCGGAGCCTCATCCTCACCGCACGCCACCGTTCACGAGACGATCGCGCTAGTTGTCCGTGATGCGCGCACCGCCAGAGGTCTCAACCTCAACGTTGGCCCCGCCCATTACGGTAGCGACCGCGCCCCCGGAGGCGCTCCCGCTGACTTCCTCCGACACGTTCAGCGTGGCGGTCGAGCCGCCTGACAGATCGACCCGCATCCTCTCGGCGAGGAGCCCACCGAGATCGGCCGCGGCGCCACCGCTTGAGGTGAGGGTGACGTCCGTCGCCTGGCCGGTCGCGACAAGCCTGGCCCCCCCGGCCAACTCTACGTCCAGGGGGTCGCCGGCCAAGGCGTCGATCTGTGCCCGAGAGCCGCCAGTGGCGGAAAGGCCCTCGAACGCCGGCAACGTGGCGGTAACGAGGACGCCGGTCGATGTCGTGAACGAAGACGCGCCGGTGATCTTGAGGACGCCGCCTTCGACGGTCGTCGTGATGAGCGCCAGGATGTTCTCCTGTGCCTCAACCTCTACTGCCTGTGCCCCGCCGACCTGCACAGTCAAACCGATCCCGTTCCCGACCTCCACCCGAGTGAAAGGGTCGAGGTCGCGGTTCTCCTGCCGCGTCGGACCTGCGCCCGTTACCCCACCAACGCCACAGGCGGCAAGCATCGACACCAGCGCCAGGATCACAAGCGCGGGTACGCCCGTTCGCCGCCGTGAGGGCAAAGCGCTTTCCACCGAGGACGGCATCGAGGGAAGCCTGGTGCCGATGACTCCGGCGCCGATCACGATGGCGAGTGCGGTGCGACGACTCAAGGGGTCGGTCATCACTCGGTCGCCACGGGAAGCTCGATGAAGGACGGGCTGTCGGGCGAATGGACGACGGTCAGAACGGGCGCTCCTTCGGCTGGGTAGCGAGCAAAGGTCGACGCGTCGTGCCCGGCGACGGCGATGCGCAGCCGATGTCCGGCCTCAAGCCGCACCGACGTCGCGAACAGTGGCATCTCGATGGCGGTCACGACACCCGGGGTGAGCGGCTCGGCATCGGCGCGAAGGAAGGAACGCGGGGGTCCGGGATGCTGGTACGGCAGGTCGGCATCCGCCGAGGTGCCATGGATGAGCCGCAGGACGCCCTCCGTCAGATAGGTCACCCGCCCGTCGGGGGCCACGTCCTCCAGGTACACGTGCAGCGCCCCGTCCGCGTGCGTGGACGAGACGTGGAGCGACACTACAGGCGTTCCTGTGATGCGCAGATCGTCCTCGAGCGGCGCGCTGGTGTAGGTCAGCAGCTTGGCGTCCTCGTCGACCCGGTCGGGGTAGAACACGTCGCCGCCCCCCAGATTCGTCTGCCAGCGGGTGGTCTCCCCACTCGAAGCCGTGGTGTCCACCGTGTAGTCGTCAGCTCCCTCCACCTCTGGTTGGGCGTCCGTTAGCGACCGATCCCCACCCAGGTACCAGCGTCGGGTCTCCATCTCAGCCGGCGGCCAGGTCTCGGTGGTCCGCCACTGCCCTTCATTCATCGTGTAATACCGGATGGACTTCGCGATCGTGGGACCAGCCGTCTCGTCGCCCAGGTGTCGGTCGAAGAAGGCCGCGAGGTCACTGAACTGTTCGCTAAAGGTGGGATCGGGGAACGTCCATCGCGGCTGGAAGGGGTCGACATCGTCCTCGCCGCCATGGTTCCAGGCGCCGATCACGAGCTCTTGCGCCATGTCGCTCGTCATGTAACGGCTCAGTGCGCCGTCGGCCGTCGCGGCATCCAACCATCCGGTCCGAACGAGCATCGGTACCTTTGCGGCCTCGATGGCGCGGAGGCGGCTGTACGGGCTGACGTCACCGATGCTGGCGCCGTCGGGCAGCGCGTCGTCCCGATACGACATCGCCGCGATGGCGCCCGCAAGATCGAGCGTCTCATGGCCGGCGGTCGCGTCGCGCAGGAGCGTGCCGTCCGCGTCGTCGTCCACCGGCTTCACGCCGGGGACGGAGAGCTTGAGCCACCAGCAACCCAAGCCCTCGGCGTGCTCGATGGCGCAGATGTCATTGGCATCGAGCGCCTGGTTGGCGTCGTTCCATGCCTCGACGAAGACGCGGTTGTAGACGCCGCCCGGCATGGTCAGGAAGAACTGGGGGTCGAAGTCGCTGTACAGCGGCGCCACCGCGCGGAGTGCCGGGTGGGCCGGGATCGTGCTCAGTTCGGCCGTGTTGCCGGTATACGAGATGCCCACCGCGCCGACCGCGCCGTTCGACCATGGCTGCGCGGTGATCCACTCGGTGACCGCGCCCATGTCGGCCACCTCGGCGTCCGACCACTCGACCGGACGGTCGCCGGATGAGGCGCCACTGCCGCGTGCGTCCACGAGGACCAGGGCGTAGCCTGCGCCGTTCCACTGGTGCGCCATATGGAGGTTCGGGACGTCAGCCTGGCCCAGGCCGACCAGCAGCCGATAGACCGGTCCCATGTCGTGGGCACGCCAGTAGCGTGTGCTGATCATGATCGCGGGCAGCTGCTCATCAGCCTGCAGATCCTCCGGCACCCAGACGTCGGCCGCCAGTCGGGTCCCGTCAGCCATGGCCACATAGCTCGAGGTATTTCGCGCATAGCCCGCCGGGACGGTCTCCTCCCCCGGCAGCGGGTTCACGTACATGAGGTAGACGAGCGCGGCTCCGACGGCCCCCAAGCCGATCAGGACCAGTCCGGCGATGCGACGGCGAAGCGTCATGACGGGGTCGTCGCGAGCTCGGCGATCACCGCGGAGATGGCAGCAACGACGATCTCGGGATGCTGTGTCTGGATGTTGTGGCCGCTGTTGACCTGCTGCAATCTGCCGCCCTCGACGCTGTCGGCGACCTCCTGCTGTCGCCCCAGCCACATCACCTCGAACTGCTGCCGAAGTTCAGGCGCGAAACCGTCATGGCCATGGTCGTCGGCGACCAACACGACGACCGGCATCGGGCGCAGCGGTGCTGCCGCTACGACCGCCGCCTCGCTGTCGGCGATGTCGATGCCGTTGTTGTGCTCGGGTACGAAATCCGAGCGGAATGTCGAGCACTGGGTGGCGTCGACGATGGCACAGGCATCCTCGACGAACGTGGTCGGGGTGGCGTCGACGAGGATCAGGCCCTCGACCTCGTCCGCATACGTCGAGGCGAACAGGCGCATCGAGATGCCGCCAAGCGAGTGCCCGACCAGGACGTATGGCGGGGCGATCCTTGCCGTCTCGAGGAGCTGGTGGAGTTCGACGGCGACGTCGGTGCTGGACCGAGTGCCGGCCAGGGCATCGCTCTGGCCCGTGTTCGCGCGATCGTAGGTGCAGGTACGGTTCGATCCCCGGACCTCCGAAACGACGTCAGCCCAGGTCGTGTGGTCGCCACCGCTCCCGGCCTCCATCACGACAGTCGGACTGCCTTCTCCGACACACTCGAGATACAGGGAGCGACCACCGATGTCGAACGCTCCACGTACCGCCGTCGGATCCCAAAGTTGGGTCGCAGCGAGGATGGTGATAGCGCTTACCACTGCCACGACGGCCACGCCCAACGACCGCCTGCGGAAAGTGCGGAACGACCTCGCGTTCGGTGCGTTGGCCATGGCGAGACTCCCTGCCGCCCTTGGCGGCCGTCGATCGGGGGAGCTCAGGTCATGTGCGCGATGATTCGCGATGATCGCCAGGCACGTGGGTGTGAGGGCTGAAGCCCCTACCACTCGCTCCGGGACCCACTATGCGCCATGTCGTAGCGAATAGATAGGCGAGCTGCGCTCCTTTGCCCCTAGCGGATTGGACAGCGAGCCTGCCCGGAGGCGTTCGGGCGAGTCGGTGAGGCCTTGGCTCTGGCCATGACCGAGCGGATTGAAGATGGTCACGATCGGTCGGTCATGCAGGACAAGCTCGGACACGCGCTTTCCTACCTTTCCTTCCTCGACGCCCGCCGTCCCTGGACCTCCCGGCGATACCGGTCGATCTCATCATCTGTGACAAGCCAGTCGCGCCCAACCTTGTAGGCACGTAGTCGGCCGCGGTGAACCTGGGCCCTCAGAGTCGAGGGGTCGACGCCAAGAAGGTCCGCCGCCTCGGCCAAACCGAGAGGCCGTGTCCGTTCATCCATACACGCTAGCGTATATCCGTTCCCAACCGCTCCGAGCTACGCTGGCGTGTATGACCGTGAGCACGGCAAGCGCCCCCACGGAGACTCCCGGCCTAGAACGCTCGTTCCAATCGACTCCTCCGTTTCGGCGCGAGCCATACGTGGTCGCCGCGATCCTTGAGTTCGGCCGCGCACTCGAATCCGGACGGCTCGCGCCTTCTCAGACTGCGGAGACCCTCCTCCGACGCAATCCATTCGCCTTGCTCCTCGCGATCTTGCTTGACCAAGGGGTTCCAGCGGAGCGCGCGTTCCAGGCGCCTCAGACCCTGCACGAGCGCCTTGGTCACCTCGATCCCGCGAGAATGGCCGGCGATGAGCCGGGTGTCCTACGGGCCATGAGCGCCCGGCCGATGCCCCACCGGTTCCCGGCGGTTGGGACGCGCTGGATCGTCCGGGCGGCAAGTCGCGTATCCGAGGAGCTCGATGGCGATGTGACCCGCCTCTGGGCAGACCAGCCGACCGCTCGGGCTCTTCAGGCGCGGTTTGAGGCGTTCGATGGCATCGGCCAGAAGAAGGCGGCTATGGCGGTCGAGATCCTGGCCCGCGACTTGGCGGTCCCGCTCGACGAGATGAACGGGAGTGATGTCGCGGTAGACGTTCACGTTCGTCGAGTATTCCTGCGGACCGGCCTGAGTGCGAGCGACTCAATCGACGACATCGTCCGCGCCGCGCGTGAACTGCATCCGCTGAGGCCAGGCGAGCTCGACGTTCCCGTGTGGATGATCGGCCGTAACTGGTGTCGCCCTAGGTCACCGAAGTGCTCGTCCTGTCCGATCAGCTGGGCGTGCCCGTCATCGACGACCTATCCCGAGTGAGCCGAGGATCTGGTCCCGCTTCGTGCACCCGCCACATTCCCCGCACGGAAACGAGCTTCGGTGGCACGAGTAGGAGCCTGCGAGGACGTCTCGGGTAATCCCTGACGCCTCAATCAAGGCCTCCGTGGTCAGTACGAGGGCTGGTGCCGAGATGTGGACGCCACCCTCCTGCCCGGAGATCAAGGCGTCCAGCGACTCAAGGAACCAGGCCGTACCGTCGCGATGGACGTCGCCGTCTCCAGCGACGGTGCCGATGAGGACCTCGCTGCACCCGTTGCCGAGAGCCCATGCGCTCGCGAATGTGGCCAGCAGCTGGTTGCGATAGGGCCACCACACCTCACGCGTCGGCTTGGGCGGTGCGTTAGGCCCACCCAGCAGATCCTCACCGACTGGCGCGCAGTCAATGGACAGAGACGCCAGGGGTCGACGGATCTGAAGGGCGACCCGCTCCGCCGCCCGTCGCTCCGCCGCCGAGGATTTCTGTCCGTAGTCGATGAAGAGCAGGGCCTCCGGCTTGAGCCAGTGGGCAATCCCTGTCGAGTCCATGCCCCCCGATAGGAGCAGGACCCGGCTCACGGGCTGCCCATTGCGCGCCAGATCGACCGATAGACGGCTGTCGAGAGATCGTCCGTGATCTCCACGCCCGACCCTAGGAGCATCGTCAGGTCCTCGGACCGCTGGGGATCGAGGTAGGCCACCACCGGCTTGCCGCACCGCACGGCATAACCGATCTCGAAGATCGTGCCCACATCGAGACCGTCAACAAGTGCGAGAACCGCGGCGGATCGGTCGACGCCGTCGAGGTCCTTCTGCGCAACCTCGGGACCGCCGCGTCCCACATCGTGGAGAGGCGAGAACGGAGCTGCGCCGAGCTCGACCAGAGCGTGCTGTACAAGGTCGACCAGCCACTCCTGCCCGAGCCCAAAGAACGGGCTGGCCAGGTAGACCGTCGGCTCCTCGCCGAATTGGGCCAGCGCAAGGGCGGGTTCATCCGTGAGTGCGGGCTCATCTAGCGATCTCACGACCTCGGAGGTGTATGCCGACGCCACTCGCGCGGCCTCCACTGCGTCCGCGCCATTGACACCGAACGCCCACGCGAACGAGGCGGAGAAGACGTCCCCGGACCCGATCGGATGCACCACGTGCGTCGGTCGAGGCCCGACAAGCGCTTCGCCCTGGCTCGTCAGTACCCGCACCCCTCGGGCGCCTGACTTCACGACGATCGCCTGGGCCTTCGTGGTCTCCAAAAGGACTCCGGCCGCACGGGTCGTGTCGACGGAGCCCCCCAGGCGTCGAATCTCTCGCTCGTTCGCGACGATCGCGAGTCGCTCATATCGTGGCTCGCCGATCGGTAGCGCGCGCGTTTCGCCCTGTGGATCAAGGACGAGGGTCGCGCACGACACGTCGACTTGTTGATCGCGTTCCAGCATCCCGAATCGAAGGACGACGTCGTCAGCCGCGCTTATCGGGCCCAGCAAGCGCGCATCCATGCCATCGATCGCGGGCGGCGACAAGGGCGTGAAGTAGTTGAAGGTCACGGGCGAGTCGCGCGGCACTACATGTGCATTGATTCCGAAGGCGCCGGTCACTGCGCCGAAGTCGACGGTCTCGCTCTCAGACACCGAGGTCTCGAGCAGGACATCCGGCACGACTCGCCTCAGCGCGATCGCCGCCCGCAGGCCCGACCCTCGTAGGCGACGGTCGTTTGGGCGGATACAGCCCTCGGAATACGATCCCCCGATGACGATCATGTCGCGCTAATGCGCACCCTCGCGTAGGCCCCATCCACCTCCAGGACAACGGCCGTGAACGCTTGTCCAGCGCGGAGGCACTCAACCAGGCGCGAGAGTCTTCCGCCGGAGGCAACGGATCCCACTCGGTCGGTTCCGACGAACACCGCTGGGTACCGGTCCTCCACGAGCGCCAGCCCCAAAGCTTCGCCTGGAGCGACATTCGCGAGGACCTCGAGTACGGCGTCGACGAGGACGACCTCCAGCACGAGCTGATCGCATGGCACAACGACCGGTGGTAGATCGGGTTCCGGGTTCCCGCGTCCAGTCATGGATCCTTCCTCCCAGCCTGGTCCGGCACGACGGTAATAGTCCTCGACCTGCAGTCCAGGCGGTGCACGTCCTCCCGAAATGATGAGGGATTGGCTCGCAGGCGTAGCACCGCAGGCGAATAGACCCGGCGTTCTCGCTCGCCCACGCTCATCGCGATGTCGACGGGCGTGCATTCGAGCGTCACCAGCGTCAGACACGGCACGCCAACCGGGGGCACCCGGTGAAGCTGTGCACGGTCTGCGGCGTCTTGACGGGCCGCGCCGGTAGCCGCTGCACCGAGCACGCGCGGCAGTCCAACCGCAGCCGGCACAACGCCCTGTACAGCACGCGAGCATGGCAGCGTCTGAGCGCCCGAGTGCTCCGGGCGTGGCGCGGTCAGCACGGGAACTGGTGCCCGGGCTACCAGCGCGTCGCCCACCCCGCGGCCGACCTGACCGTCGACCACGTCGTGCCGCTCGCCGCTGGCGGTGCGTCGTTCGAGATCGGCAACTGCGCGGTGCTCTGTCGCTCCTGCAACTCGACCAAGGGTGCGTCAGAGCCCGACCGGGGGTACCCACACGCGGATTCCCCACTCCTAGAAGACCGCGCCTTGCGGATGTGTGCACGCGGCCGGGTTTCGCGAGAAATCCCGCCGGCCGCGGATCCGAGACTCGCGCACCGACGGCCGTGGGCCCCACAGTCCGCCCACGTGCCGCGATGAGCCCGCGCGTGGCCACTCGCACCACCGCGCCTGAGGGGTCCGGTCTCGCGGCCGCTACGAGGACCGCCTGGCGCAATCGCATCACGGGCTCCGGGGAGGAGGCGCCGGACCAGCTCCTCGCGAACCCTCGCAACTGGCGTCTCCATCCGCGTAACCAGCAGGCGGCCCTCGCGGGCGCCCTTGATGCGGTGGGCTGGGTCCAGCAGGTCACGGTCAATCAGCGGACCGGGTTCGTCGTCGACGGCCACGCTCGGGTGGCTCTGGCGATCAGCCGAGACGAGCCGAGCGTGCCCGTCCTGTACGTCGATCTGTCGTCCGACGAGGAGGCGCTCGTCCTCGCGACCCTCGACCCGATCAGCGCG
>JBKKDM010000191.1:0-17460 GCA_046707905.1 Candidatus Limnocylindrales bacterium | reverse complement strand
GGTGGATCCACTGGCTGGCGAAGCGGCCCTCGCGCACGCTCGCAGCGGCGGCGAACGCGGCCGCGACGTCCCCCTCCCGGTAGCGGTGGCGGCCGGTGACGTTGGCAGACAGGTCCTCGGCGTCGATCGAGTCGTCGCCCCCGCCGCCGACGCCAGCGTGGGTCTGGGCATCCATCGAGCCGGTCCGGTCGCCCTCTGCGCCGAGGTCGATCCGGGCCAGGGCCGCACCGGGTTCCATGGCGGCTTCGGGATCGACGGCCGGAGCGAGCGGCTCGAGATCGACGAACACCTGCTCGGCCGCGTCGGCGGCGGCTTCCGGGGTTCGAGCCACCACGATCGCCACGGGCTGGCCGGCGAACACGACCTCCGATTCCGCGAGCGGCATCGACAGCCGGTCGGAACCTTCGGCGACGATCGGGAGGTCGCCTGCGGCGAGGACGGCGACGACGCCCGGCGTGTCGTAGGCGCCGCTGACGTCGATGCCGGTGATCCGGGCGTGCGCGCGGGGCGCCAGCACGAGGCGCGCGTGCAGGAGGCCCCGGACGTAGCGGTCGGCGGCGTAGCGGGTCGCCCCGCGAACCTTGGCGGGAGCGTCGGGCCGCGCGCGCGCCACGCCAACCAGCGTGCTCACCCGGTTGCTCCGGCCGCTTCGGGCGCTCCGGCCAACTCGGGTGCTCCGGCCGACTTGCCGACGACCGCCTCGCCGTACTCCGGATGGCCGCGAAGCAGGTCCGCGCCGCTGATGACACGACCACCGGGCAGCTGGACCTCGTCGAGGAGGAGGCGGCCCTCGGCGGTGGTGAGCGCCAGCGTCCGCCCGTCCGCGACGAGCCGGCCCGCCTCGTCCCCGGCCCCGGGGTCGTCAACGGATGCGCGATGGACGAGCAGCCGCCCGAGCGAGGTCTCGAGGAACGAGCCGGGCCATCCGGTTCGCGCCCGCACGCCGCGCTCGAGCTCCCGCGCGGGCAGCGACGGGTCCAGGCGCCCGTGGTTGCGCCGGAACGGCCGCGTCAGCGTTGCCCCATCGCCCTGGGCCGCGGCCTCGAGCTCGCCATCCAGCCACGGCCCGAGCGTTCGGGCCAGGAGCGCGGCACCGGCGATTGCCGCGCGAGCCTCCAGCGCCGGACTCGTCTCCGTCCCATCCAGCGGCCAAAGCTCCTGGGCCACGATCGGGCCCGTGTCGATGCCGTCGTCCATGCGGATGATCGTGACACCCGAGCGATCGTCGCCGCCGGCGATCGCCGCAGGGATCGGCGTCGCGCCGCGGTGCCTCGGCAGGAGCGACGGGTGGACGTTGAGGACGCCGTGCGACGGCAGGTCGAGGATGGCGCGGGGCACGATCTGCCCGTAGTCGGCCAGGACGCCCAGCTCCGGGCGGAGCCCCGCAACCGCCGCGACCGAGTCGTCGTCACGGAGGCGGCTCGGCTGGAGGAGCGGCGCCCAGGTCGTTCGGGCCTTCAGCGCGACCGGCGTCGGGCGGAGGAGCTTCCCGCGCCCGGCGGCGCGGTCCGGGGCTGTCACCACGCCGACGAGCTCAACCCGCGGGTCCGCCACGAGCGCGTCGAAGATCGGCACCGCAAAGGCGCCGGAGCCGAAGAAGACGGTTCGCACCGGGTCGGCCGCCCGCCCGGGGGCGGGGCCCGGCGTCACGCCAGTGCGGGCGCCTTGACCCGGGACGAGCGGCGCTTCTTCGCGGCAGTCGTGCCCGCGTCATCGTCGGAACCGTCGGCGGCGACACCTTCTTCGTCATCGCCGAGCCCGACGGCGATCAGCTCGTCCATCGAGTCGAGGTAGTCGATGTAGAGCTTGCCGTCGAGGTGGTCGAGCTCGTGCTGGAAGGCCCGCCCGAGCAGCCCGGAGCCGGCGACCTTGAACTTGCGACCGCGCCGGTCCTGGGCGACGACCCAGACCTTCTCCTTGCGCGTGACGTACGCGGCGTAGCCCGGGATCGAGAGGCAGCCCTCGAGGTCGCGGTCCTCGCCCTCCGTTCGGATGATCTTCGGGTTCACGAGCTCATGGAGCCGGTCGTCGACCTCGACCACGCAGACCGACAGCGCCTCGCCGATCTGCGGCGCGGCGAGCCCCACGCCAGGGGCATCGCGCATGGTGTGGGTCAGGTCGTCGAGCAGGTGATGGAGCAGCTTGCCGAAGGTCGAAACGGGCTCGCCCTTGATCCGCAGACGGGCGTCACCGAGCAGCACGATGGGCCTCACACTCATGGCCCCAAGTATATGGGCGGTTCCCCGCTTGGCCGTCCGCCCTGCGCCGTGCTGCCGGCCAAGCGATTCCGACGCCACACACCGCGCTGAATCGAAAGGCCCACCTTGCGGCGGGCCTTTGTACAGCTTGTTGGAGGGGTTGGATCAGCCGGCCCCGGTTGTCGTCGGCTCCTTCCAGGTCGGCTCGGAGACAGCGTCCTCGGCGGAGTCAACGATGTCGGCGGCGGTCTCGGTGGCGCTGTCGGTGACATCGCCGACCTTGGTGGCGGTCGCATCGCGGCGGAGCTCGGTGGCGAGATCGCGGCCCTTGACCGCGAGCTTCTGGCCGGCCTGGCCGGTCAGCTCGGCGGCCTTCTGGGCGACAGGACCGGCCTTCTCGCCGGCCAGCGCCGCGAGCTCGGCGGCCTTCGCGCCCACCTCTTTCACGACCGGCCCGGCCTGGGTGGCCAGGTTGTCGATGATCGTCTGGAGCTGGGCGAGCCACTCCCGAGCCTTGGCGCCGGCATCGTTGGTCTTCGCCTCGGGCTCGGTCCAGGCGAAGCTCTCATCGCCCGGGGTTCCGGTCTCGTAGCCGGTCGTCTTCCTGTCGTCGGTCATGGTTGGTCTCCTCTGGGTTGGTCTTCGGGGCCGTGCGACGTCGTGCTGCGTCGTGCTTCGTGCTCCCGACGGCCAGGGCGATCCTACCCCCGATCGGCCGAACGAGCGACGGCGACGACCTCGAAAGGCTCACAGGAGTGTTTCGGGATCGACGTCGATCGACCACGGGACGCCCGGCGGGTCGCCAAGCAATGCGACGGGATCGTCGCCGCGAAGCACGACGTTGAACCGCCAGCGATCGCCGCGCTTGGCGATGAACGCCGGTGCCGGCCCGCTGACCTGGACGGTCCGTCCCTCGGTCGTGGCGCGCTCCCGGAGGGTGTCGGCAAGCTCGCGCGCCGCGGCCTCCGCGTCCTCGCGATCCGGCAGCGCCGCGGTCAGCTTGACGAGTCGCCCGAACGGCGGCGAGCCGAATCGCCGGCGGAGGTCCAGCTCCGCGTCATAGAACCCCTCGGCTCGCGCCTCGGCGACCGCGACGATCGCCGGGTGCTCCGGCTGGTAGGTCTGGATGAACGCCCGGCCGGGCCGCTCGCCACGCCCGGCCCGCCCGACCGCTTGCGCGAGCAGCTGGTAGGTGCGCTCCGCGGCTCGCTCGTCGGGCAGGTTCAGGGCGACGTCGGCAGAGACGATCCCCACGATGGTCACGCCGGGGATGTCGAGGCCCTTGGTGACAAGGCTCGTCCCGACGAGCACGTCGAGCCGGTGGTCGGCGAACGCATCGAGGACGCGCTCGGCGGCCCCCTTGCGCTCCGCGACGTCGCGATCGAGCCGCCCGATTCGGAGGGTCGGGAAGCGCTCGCGGACCTCCCGCTCCACCCGCTCGGTGCCGCCGCCGAGGTACCGGATCCGGGCGGATTTGCATTCCGGACAGCGGCCGGGCATGGGCCAGGCCCGGCCGCAGTGGTGGCAACGGAGCGTGCCGCCAGCCTGGTGGAAGACCAGGGGCCGGGTGCAATCGGGGCAGGTCGCGACGTAGCCGCAGTCCCGGCACAGGACCACCGACGCAGTCCCCCGGCGATTGATGACCAGGATCGCCTGGTCACCGTCGTCGCGACGCAGCTCGCCGAGCGCGTCGGCGAGGGGCCGCGACAGCATCCCGAGGTTGCCGGCGGCCAGCTCGGCGCGAAGGTCGACGACCTCGATCGACGGCGGGGCGCCGCTGAGCCGCTCCGGGAGCCGGTGGCGACGGACGGAGCCATCGCGGGCCCGTCCCTCGGTCTCGACCGACGGGGTGGCCGAGCCGAGCACGACGGGCGCGGCGGCGAGCCGGGCGAGCTCCACGGCCGTGTCACGCGCCTGCAGACGCGGCGTGCGGTCGCTCTTGTAGGCCGGGTCGTGTTCTTCGTCGACGATGACGATCCCGACGTCCTCGAGGGGCGCGAGGACCGCGAGCCGGGTGCCGACCACGACGTCGACGTCGCCGCGACGGATCCGCCGCCACTCATCCGCTCGCTCGCCGTCGCCTAGGGCCGAGTGGAGCACGGCGACGCGAGCATCGAGGTCGGCCCGGAGCCGGTCGACCAGCGGCAGCGCCAGGGCGATCTCCGGGACGAGCACGAGCCCCGGCCGGCCCCGGGCGAGCGAGCCCGCGAGGAGCTCCACGTAGATCGCCGTCTTGCCGCCGCCGGTGACGCCGTCGAGCAGGAAGGTCGCGTGGCGGCCCTCGCGCGCCGTGGTCTCGATGTCGGCCACGGCCGCGGCCTGCTCGGCGCTCAGCTCGCTGCCGGCGGGGCGAGAGCCGCGAACGCCGACGGGCCGAGCGCCCAGCGGCTGCCGCGGCGCCTCGCGCGCATCGATGGTGACGAGCCCTCGCCTCGCCAGGCTCGCGATCGCGGCGGAGCCGTGGCGCGCCGCGAGGGCCGGCGCGGGCATGGCCTCCGGCGATGCGGAACGCAGGTCATCCAGGAGAGCGACCTGCCGGGGCCCGAGGCCTTTCGTGGGCGGCGGTGCGGCGTCGGCGCCGGGGCCCGCGGCGGCAAGCGCGACGTACCGGACCCAGCGCGGACCGGCGCCCGCCGCAAGGAGCGTCCAGTCCAGCGCCACGAGGTCGCGGGCCTCGAGTGCGCGGAGCCGCCGCAGCAGCGCAGGCCGACCCTCGGGTGCGTCGATGGAGCGGACCTGGCGCGGACCCGCGTCGAGCGCCGCGAGCAGCGCCGCGTCCGCGTCGCCGGGATCTGGACCCTCGTCCCGTGCGGGCTGCCGCTCCGCGACAAGCTCCAGGCGCTCCAGGAGCCCCGGCGGCAGCATCGCCCGAAGCGTGATCGCGGGCGGGGCGAGGTAGTGCTCGCTGATCCAAGCCGCCAGCCGCATGGCCAGCGGCGGGAGGAGCGGGCCGTCGGCGCGGACCCGGGCCAGGATCGGCTTGGGATCGATCCCCGGCACGGGCTCCCCCACCCCGAGCACGATCGCGAGTGCCTGCCGCCGCCCGAACTCCACGAGCACGGCTTCGCCGGGCCCGAGGCCCTCGAGCGAGGCCGGGACCAGGTACGTGTAGGCGCGCTGGCCCGCGGCGCCGGCCGCGTCGACCGCGACCGAGACGAGACGCGGGGCGCTCACCGATCAGACCCGGGTTCGGCGGTCCGGGTGCTCGGCCTTCTCTGCCCGAATGATCTCGTCGACCCGCGCCGCCGTTCGGTCGACCTGGCCGGTCTCGTTCCGGACCACGTAGTCGTAGTCCTCCTGCCGGGCCAGCTCGAGGGCCGCATTACGTTGGCGGATATCGAGCTGGTCGGCCGTCTCCGTCGCCCGTGCCTGGAGCCGCTCGAAGAGGTCCTCCAGCGACGGCGGCACGAGGAAGACGAGGAGGGCCTCGGGCACCTTCTGCTTCACGACGGCAGCACCCTGGACGTCAATCTTGAGGATCGCGTCGCGGCCGCCGGCGAGCGCCTGGCGAACCTGCTCGCGCGGCGTGCCGTACCAGTGGCCGTGGACGAGGTTAGCCTCGAGGAACCCGCCATCCGCACGTCGTCGTTCGAACTCGGCTTCGTCGAGGAAGTGGTAGTGCTCGCCGTCGACCTCGTAGTCCCGCCGCGGCCGGGTCGTGCAGGTCACGACGAAGTAGCGCGGGGGCTTGGTGGGGACCCGGCGCATCGAGACGATGACCGTGTCCTTGCCGACCCCGGACGGCCCGGACACGATCACGAGCATCGCGCCTGGCGCACCTGGAGTGGTGGTCTCGGGGCTCACGGCCAGATCGTGCGTCATCGACGGCCTCATGCGCCCGGCCCCGGCGTACGGAGGCGTCCGAGCGGGCCCTCCAGCTCCGGGGGGAGCGGCGCCTCTGCCCGGATGAGGCGGCCGGTGGACGGCGAGGTCAGCTCGAGCCGCCAGGCGTGCAGGAACAGCCGCTCCAGGCCGTCGGGGCCCCGGCGCGACGTCCCCGTGCCGTACATCGGGTCGCCGGCGATCGGAAGTGCGCTCGCCTCGAGATGGGCCCGGATCTGGTGGGTGCGACCGGTCACGAGGTCGAGCTCGAGGAGGGTCCAGCCCGTGAACCGCTCGCGAACGCGATAGCCGGTCGTCGCCGGCTTGCCCGACGGCACCACCGCCATCCGGGTCCGGCGGCCGGGGTCGCGCCCGATCGGCGCCTCGATCCTGCCCGCCGCTGCCGAAACCGAACCCTGGACCAGCGCCAGGTAGGTTTTCTTGATCCGGCGGGCCTTCAGCTGGGCCTGGAGCGAGGCCTGGGCCACGTCTGACCGCGCCACCATGAGCAGGCCGCTGGTGTCGCGATCGAGGCGGTGGACGATGCCCGGCCGCTGGACGCCCGCGATACCGGTCGGCGCCAGCGCTTCGCCACGGCCCAGGAGCGCGTTGACGAGCGTGCCGTCCGCGTGGCCCGGCGCCGGGTGGACAACCAGGCCTGCGGGCTTGTCGACGATCAGGAGGTCGTCATCCTCGTGAATGACGTGGACGGGGATCTCGGGCTGGCCGATCGGCTCCGCCGGCGCCGGGGGCGGAACGTCGAGCTGGAGCTCGGTCCCCGCCTGGAGGATCGTGTTGGCCTTCACGGCCTGCCCGTCGACCGTCAGCCGGCCGTCGGAGATCAGCTTCTGGACATGGCTGCGCGACAGGCCGGACAGGTCCGCGGCCCAGCGATCGGCGCGCGCGGGCTGGGAGCCGGCGGGAATCAGCATCCGGCGGACCGTTGCTGCATCCCCCACATGGTCACGCATTGCTCGCCGGCCGGCGAGCCACCTGCGGCCAGATGCTGGCGGCGAGCAGGAGGAGCAGCGAGAAGCTGATGCCGGCGTCGGCAACGTTGAACGTGTACCAGCGGAGGTCGCCGAGTCCGGCATCCACGAAGTCGACGACGTACCCGAGCCGAATTCGATCGACGAGGTTGCCGAGCGCACCGCCCAGCAGCAGCCCCAGCGTGATCGACAGGTAGCGTCCGCCACCGGCGCGAGCGTGATAGACGACGATCAGGCCGATCACGACCATCGACACCAGCCCGAAGACGAGGGCCTGGCCCCGGAACAGCCCGAACAGGCCGCCGTTGTTCTGCGAGTGAACCAGCCGAACCAGGTCGCCCAGGACGTTCACGGACTGGCCCGGCGCGAGGAACGACACGAGCCAGGCCTTGGTGAGCTGGTCGAGCGCGAGGAGCACGCCCGCGAGCCCCAGGAAGATGGGCCAGGAGGGCCGATCCGCGACCACGGCGGGATCCGCTGGGGATGCCGGCGCACCGATCGACTCGCGCCGCACCTCGGTCACGCCGCCGTGCCGCCCCCGGCGATGACGCGAATCGCGATCGTGAGCGGCCTACCGCCGAGCTCGACGGAGCCGGTCGTGACGCCGTCGGTCGGCGGTTGCTCCCGCGAGATTCGATCCGTGAGCGTCTCTCGGGCGACGGCCGCGAGATACGGCTCCACGGCGTCCGGCAGCCCGACGACCCACAGCTCGATCCGGGCGTCGAGGTCCAGTCCCGCGTCCTTGCGGAGGTCCTGGATCGCGCGCTGCAGCTCCCGCGCGTCGCCCTCGGCGCGGAGCTCCGGCGTAAGCTGGGTGTCGATGACCACCACGAGGCCCTCGTCGTGCGCAACCGCCGTGCCCGGCCGAGGAGTGGCCAGGATCTCGACCTCGTCCGCCGCCAGGGTTACTCCGCCGAGCGACACCGAGCCGTCGCCGTGGATCTCGAAAGCGCCCTCGCGGGCGGCCGCCATCACGGCCGGGATCGCCGCGCCGAGCCGCTTGCCGATCTTGGGCAGGAGCGGACGGACCCCTCGCTCCACGAGCTCGGATTCGTCACCGATCACCTCGACGACCTTCACGTTCAGCTCGTCCGCGACCAGCTCCAGCAGCTCGCCGGACACCTCGATCCCGCGGTCCGGGATCGCGAGCCAGGCCCGCGCGAGGGGCTGGCGCACCCGCAGCCCGGCCTGCGAGCGCAACGTCCGGGCGAGCTCGACCGCGCGACGCGCGACCGCCATCGACGCTTCGAGGTTCCGGTCGCGGAGCGGCGCCATCTCGGCAGCCGGCCAACGCGTGAGGTGGACGCTGTCTGCGACGCGGCCGGCCGGGATCACCCCGACCATGAGGTTCTGGTACATGTCCTCGGCGAGGAATGGCAGGATCGGGGCCAGGGTTCGGGACAGGCTCACCAGCGCGGCGTGGAGCGTGGCAAAGGCCGCCTCGCGGTCGCTCGGCGCCGCGGAGGCTCGCATCCGGTCCCTCGAGCGGCGCAGGTACCAGGTCGAGAGGTCGTCGATGAAGGTCCGGATCGTGCGACTCGCGTCCAGGGTGTCGTAGTCGGCGAGGCGGGCACCTGCTTCCTGGGCGACCCCCGCCGCGCGCGACAGGATCCAGCGATCCAGCGCCGGCCACGACGCGGCCGTGCCCAACGTCTCGTCGATCCCGCGCTCCGGCTTCCAACCCGCCAGGCGGGCATAGGTCACGAAGAACGCGTAGACGTTCCAGAGGACCAGGAGCTCGCGCCGGGCCTCGTCGGCGGCGTGCCAGCCGAAGAGGATGTTGTCCTCCGGTCGCGCCGTCGCGTACATCCAGCGCATGACGTCGACGCCCATCCGCTCGGCGGCCTCGTCGAACTCGATCGAGTTGCCCCAGCTCTTGTGCATCGCCCGGCCGTCGTCGCCGAACAGCGTCGCGTAGCCGAAGATCGTCTTGAACGGCGCCTCTCTCCGGAGGACGGTCGACATCGCGAGCATCGCGTAGAACCAGTTCCGGAATTGGCCCGGGAAGCTCTCGGTGATGAAATCCGCCGGGAACCACTTCTCCCAGTAGGACCGGTCCTCGCGGAAGTGGAGCGTCGAGAACGGCACGATTCCCGCGTCCAGCCAGGGATTGCCGACATCCGGGATCCGCGTGACCGGCTCGCCGCAGCCGCTGCAGCGCAGGGTCACCGAATCCACGTACGGCCGGTGGGCCGTGTGGCCCTTGAACGACTCCCAGCCGTCGAGCGCGCGCTCCTCGAGCTCCTCGATCCCGCCCACGACGTCGAACGTCCCGCAGCTCTTGCAGTCGTAGATTGGCAGCGCCAGGCCCCAGTAGCGCTTCTTGCTGATCATCCAGTCGTGCATGTTGGTGAGCCAGTCGAGCTCGCGGTCGTACCCGAACCCGGGGAGCCACCGGATGTCGTCGACGACGTCCATGATCTGGTAGCGCAGGCTCGCGTCCTTCTCGGCCGCCGTCACCTCCGAGCGCGGCTTGTCGTAGACCGGGCCCATCGAGATGAACCACTCGTCGACGAGCCGGAACAGCAGCGGCGTCCCGCAGCGCCAGCAGTGCGGGTAGCGGTGGGTGTACGGCTCCATGTGGTAGAAAAACCCCCGGCGCTCGAGGTCGTCGACGATGTCGTCGGCCGCCTCCTGCGCGGCCCGACCGGTGAGCCAGTCGAAGCCCTCGTAGTAGCGCCCGTCCTCGTCGATCGGGCCGATCACCGGTAGCCCGAGCGACTTCCCGAGCTGGTAGTCCTCCGCGCCCGCGCCGGGTGCGATGTGAACGATCCCGGTGCCCTCGTCCTCGCCGACCTCGGTCCATGGGACGACGCGGTGGACATACGGCGTCGACGGGTCGCTCGGCTTCGCCTCGTTGTTCGCAGGTGCGCCGCTGGGCTCCGCCGTGCCCTCGGCGAACGCGGTCGCGACCGCCGGCAGGGCGTCGAACGGGCCCTCGTAGCGCCACCCGACGAGCTCCGCGCCTTGCTTCTCCTCGACGACCTCGAATCTGCCCTGCACGGCGCGCTTCAGCACGCCCTTACCGACCCAGAAGCTCTGGTCCCCCTGGCGGACGAGCACGTACGTGAGGTCCGCACCAACCGCCGCCGCGACGTTGGCGGCGAGGGTCCACGGGGTCGTCGTCCAGACGAGCAGCGACTCCCCCGCCCGATCGAGCAGCGGAAAGCGGACCGTCAGCCCCGGGTCGTCGCGGTCCGCGTAGCCCTCGGTCATCTCGTGCTGGCTGATCCCGGTGCCGCAGCGCGGGCACCAGGGCATCGAGTCGTGGCCCTTGTAGATCCAGCCGCGCTTGTGGCACTCCTTCAGTAAGCCCCAGATCAGGGCGTTGTTCTCGTTCGAGAACGTGAAGTACGACCCGCCGACGTCGGGCATCCCGAGCCGCCCGACGAGCTGCTCAACCGTGTCGGTGACCGGGCCATCGGGGCCCTGGATCGTCGTGACCTGCTGGGGATCGGCGGCAAGGAGGTCGCGCAGCCGGCGGAGCTCATCCGGGTCGTTCCAGTCCATCCACATCCCGAGCCGGATCGACTGCTCGGTCTGGCGGGCCGCAAACGTCAGGACGCGCTGCTTGCAGAGCGAGACGAACTCGGCCATGCCATAGGCCTCGATGTCGCGCTTGCTCTTGAATCCCAGGTCCCGCTCGACGTTGACCTCGACCCACAGGCCCTGGCAGTCGAAGCCGTTCTGCCAGCGCTGGTCCTCGCCGAGCATCGCGTGGTAGCGCTGGAAGACGTCCTTGTAGGTCCGGCCCCAGGCGTGATGGACGCCCATCGGGTTGTTGGCCGTGATCGGGCCGTCGAGGAAGCTCCAGGGCGGCCCGCCCGCGTTCTGGGCGCGCAGCCGCGCGAACGTGGAGCGCTCCTCCCACTTGCGGAGGATGTCGTGCTCCATCGCGACCAGATCGGGGCGCGTCGAAACGGGTTGGAACATGGGGCGGCTATCCTACCCGCGATGCAGGCGGGCCACGAGACTCTGGTGCGTGGCCGCTCGCCGTTCGCGGCCGCATTCCTGTCCCTGCTCTTCCCCGGGCTCGGCCATGCCTACCTCGGCGCCCTCCGCCGGGGCCTTGGGATCGCCGCACCGCCGCTGCTGTTCATGGCGCTGCTGGCCGGCTTCGTCGTCCGGATGGACACGTTCGACCTGGCCGGGCTCGCCGTCCAGCAAGAGTTCCTCGTCGGACTGTTCATCGCCAACCTGATCCTCCTCGTCTACCGCGCGTGGGCGATCGTCGACGCCTGGTCGATCGCCCGGGCCCTCGTTGGACCGGGCGTGTCGCGCGTCGCCGTTCAGCAGGCCGGCGTCTTCTCCGCCGCGGGGCTCGCCGCTGTGCTCCTCGTTATGAGCGGCGCCCATCTGGCGATCGCCCGCTACGACCTCGTGCTCTCCGGTACGGCCGCCTGCATCTTCGATCCCGACGCGACCGACTGTGCCCCGACCTCCTCCCGGGGGCCGGACGAGGGCTCGCCTGACGCTTCCGAGGAGCCCACGCCGGCGGCCACCCTCGGTCCGGATGTCTCGGAGCCCGCGATCCCGGAGTGGGACGGCCAGGAGCGATTGAACATCCTGCTGGTCGGCGTCGACGAACAGGGCGGCGGCTTCAACACCGACACGATGATCACGGTTTCGATCGACGCGGCGAGCAGCCAGGTCGTGATGTTCCAGCTGCCGCGCGACACGGTCGACGTGCCCTTGCCACCGGGCCCGATGCGGAACTACTACGGCGCGGTCTACCCGGGCAAGATCAACAGCTTCGCCGCCAACGCCAACCGCAACGACTGGTTCCCCGGCGGCCGGACGAACCACGTCGCCGGGCTGAACGGCCTGAAGGCCATCCTGGGCAATCTCTACGGCCTCGACATCAAGTACTACGTCCAGGTCAACTTCGAGGGCTTTCGGAAGGTCGTCGATGCGCTCGGCGGCGTCACGATCAACGTCCAGGTCCCCCTGCTCGACGACAACTTCCCCCAGCCGAACCAGCACCGCCTGCGGCTGTTCATCCCCGCCGGCATCCAGCACATGACCGGGGCCGAGGCGCTGGCCTACGCGCGGTCGCGCAAGAGCACGTCCGACTTCGAGCGCGCCGCCCGCCAGCAGCGGGTGATCCTGTCGATGCGGCAGCAGCTGGACATCGGCCAGGCGATTCGCAACATCGACGTCCTGGCCTCGGCCATCGGACAGTCGGTCCGGACCGACGTCCCCCGCACGATCGTGCCGCGGCTGCTCGGCCTCGCCGACGAGATCGACTCGCGATCGATCCGGTCCGTGACCTTCACCCCGCCGTTCTACCAGGCCGAATGCCTGAACTGCCCGCCGCGCGGCTACATCATCCAACCGCGGGTCGACCGGATCCAGGCGGCGGTTCGCGAGGCGTTCGAGATCGACCCCAACTTCGCTGAGGCGCGCGATGCGCTCCTGGCGGAGGGCGCCGAGGTCTGGGTCCTCAACGGCACCGGGCGCAACGGCGAGGCCGGCCGCCTCTCGGAGTACCTGAGCTACCTCGGGATCGCCGCGAGCGCCCCCAACCAGGACCCGGACACGCCCGTGCTCCCGAACACGACGGTCCGCGCCTATAACGGCGCCGAGGCCTCACTCCCCGTCACGGCCGAAGCCCTGCGGCTGGTCTTCGGGGTCGAGGTCACGGCCGTAACCGATCCCGCGATCACCCAGGATTTCGTCGTCATCACCGGCGCGTCGACCCCGCAGCTCACCCCACCGCCGGCGCCGTAGCCGCCCACGATCGGCGAGCCGGCTGGCATTGATCTAACCGTCACGCGCGGACGCTTCGGTCCCTCGATGGTCCGAAAACGCGGCGCTTGCGGATCGTTTCGCTACCAACGAGCGTGGGACGGTCGCTGCCAGTCCCTCCGCAAGGCTCCGCGAGCCGATTAGTCGTCCACCGGTGACGGTTGGACGATTTGCGCCGTTACAGGGCCGCAGGCCGGCGGTGCGGTCCTACCGCGTCGGGATGGGGGTCAGCCAGTGAGCGAAGCGCGAGTCCTTGCCGCGGACCGCGTTGAAGTAGGCCTCGCGGAGCTGGCTGGTGATCGGGCCGATGGCGCCGCCCGCGATCGCGCGATGGTCGAGCTCCACGACGGGCGAGAGCTGGACGCCGGTCCCGACAAGGAACATCTCGTCGCTGACGTAGATCTCCGACCGGTCAATCGAGCGGATCTCGGTCGGGATCGAGAACACCTCGGCGAGCTCCAGGATGGCCTTCCGGGTCACCCCCTCGAGGATGTCGTCGGAGACCGGCGGCGTCAGGAGGACGCCATCGCGGACCACGAACAGGTTCGCGGCAGACGCCTCGGAGGCGTGGCCGTCCGCGGTGAGAACGAGGGCCTCGTCGAAGCCGTTGAGGTTGGCCTCGGACTTCTGCAGGGCCATGTTCACGTAGCCGCCGACGATCTTGCCGCGGGCGGGCAGCGCGTCGTCGGAGTTCCGGCGCCAGGTCGAGGTCATCACCCGAACGCCGTGCTCGGTGTCGATGTAGTTCCCGAACGGCAGCGCGATGACGACGAACTCGTGGGGCAGGTCGTGGAGCCGGACGCCGATCGTGGTCCCGGACTTGTAGAAGCACGGCCGGATGTAGGCGTCCTCGCGGAACCCGTTGCGCTTGACCGTCTCGACCACGATCCGGACGAGCTCGTCGACCGGCGGCAGGTCGTTCATCAGGAGGATCCCGGCGTTTCGCCGGACGCGCTCCATGTGCTCCCGGAGCTTCAGGCCATAAAGGACCCCCTGCTCCGCATTCCAGTAGGCCCGGATGCCTTCGAAGACGGCGGTGCCGTACATGAACGCGTGCGTCATCACGCTGACCTTGGCGTCGCGCATCGCGACGTACTCGCCCTCGAAATACGCGACCAGCTCGTCGATGGAGCCCGACGCCCCGTGCGCGCTGGCGCCGTGGGGGTCGGTGGTCGCCACCGTGGCCTCGGGCTTTTCGGTCAGCATCTCGGCTGCTCCTCGGGTCGTGTTGAGCATTCCTGTGGGGCGGCATCGCCGCGGTTGCGCTCGTTCCAGCGGGCCTGAAACCCGGGCCGGAGTATACCGCCGGGCTTCCGCCGGGCCCGCCGCTGGACGTCCCTAGCCGGACGAGATGGCGAACCCGACGATGGCGAGATACACGGCATAGAACGCGCCGCCCGAGAGCAGCCAGCGGCCGCGCAGCCGGCCCGTCCGCAACATCGGGATGAAGATCGTGAACGTCGCGAGGAAGGCAATCCCGGCGGAGGCGAACGCGAGGTAGTTGTCGCCTGCGACCCAGGACTCTGGCGCGAAGATCAGCGCCACCGAGACCGGGATGGCCGACTGGAACACCATCGCTCCGGTGATATTGCCCATCGCCAGCGTGTCCTTGCCCTGGCGGACCCACAGGATCGAGTTGAACTTCTCGGGCAGCTCGGTGGCGATCGGGGCGATCACGAGGGCCAGGAGCACCTGGCTCACGCCCAGCGAGCTCGCGACGTGCCCGACGGCATCGACGAAGGCCACCGCGCCAACGACGATCAGCCCGAGCGCCGCGAGCACCTGGATGTTGATGATCCGGAGGCGCGGCGAGCCGTCCGTGGTGATCGTCCGCCCGGCATCGAAGCGGTGGAAGCGGAGGGGCGCCAGGTCCTCCACGTCGACCGATGCGTCGGCCTCGAAATGACCCTTCACGTACCAGCCGTAGATCACGAAGAGGGCGATCGCGACGACGACCTTGGCCCAGTACCAGTCGACGGGCAGGAACGCGGCGGCGATCGCGATCCCGTACGAGATCACGAACACCCGGATGTCCGGCCCGAGGACCTTCGGGTTGACCGGCATGACGTCGCCGTTGGGTCGCTTGCGAGCCTGGACCATCACGGCCAGTCCCGTCACGAACATCGCGAGCGTGGCGAGCATGAACGGCGCGCCGAGGATCGCCCCGACGCCGATGTCCTCGGCGTGCTCGCCCGTCGAGAAGAGGATCGCGATGATTGGGATCATCGTCTCCGGGAGCGCGGTCCCGACCGCGGCCAGCACCGAGCCGACGGCGCCCTCGGCGAGCCCGAGCTTGCGCCCGAACCATTCGATGCTGTTGGTGAACAGCTCGGCGCCGGCAAGGATGATGACGAACGAGGCGAGGAGGATCAGGAGGTCCATCTGTCTTTTCAGCGTGCCATGACGCCGACGATCACGCCGACCGCGATGACCGCAAGGACCAGGACCGAGACGCCGACCATCCGCTGCTCACCCCGGCGCGAGAAGCCCAGCAGGGCCCGGGCGACACGGAGCGCTGGTGTCGCGATGACGCCGAGGATGCCCAGCCACAGGAAGCCGGCCGGTCGCAGGGCCAGCAGGTCGGCGGGCAGGGTTACGAGGTCCAGGGGCGGCCCGCCCTGGGTCGGCGACCCACCGCCGGCGAGCAGCAGCACGGCACCGACGCCGATCAGCGCCACCGAGGCGTAGGTCCCGACCTGGAGGACGTGCGCCAGCGCCACCTCGAGGCTCGCCGACGGCACAGCTGGGGTGGCCGGCGCTGACGGCGACGATGGCCCAGCCGACGGCGGCACGACGCCGGAACGCTGCTCCGACATCAGACCGCCAGCGCCCGTCGAGCCATCTCGAAGGCCGTGTACAGCAGGACCACGACGAAGAGCAGCCGGAGGAACGGCAGGTGGACGTGGTGGCCGAGCCGCGAACCAAGGCTGGCGCCGATGAACACGCCGACGGCGGTCGGCCCGGCGGCGTAGGCGTCGACGCCGCCTCGGAGCAGGTACACGATCGCGCTCGTGGACGCGGTGATCCCGACCATCAGGTTGCTCGTCGCCGTCGCGATCCGGAGTGGGACCCCGAGCACCAGGTGCATCACCGGCACCTTCACGAGCCCGCCGCCGATGCCCAGCAGTGCCGACGCGACGCCAGCGCCGATGCTCGCGGTCGCCGCCAGCGGCATCCGGGCCGCGCCGGCGGGCTGGAGGCCGTAGGAGCCGGCGTCGGGGTCGACCGTGCGGGCGTCGTCGTCCGGCTCCGGGTCCGCGTCGCGTTCGGCGTCCGTGGCCGGCGACGCCTCGTCGGGTGTCGGCGCCGGGCCCTTCCGCCGCGCCGCCCGGAGCATCGAGATCGCCATGTACAGGAGGATCGCCGTGAACAGGCCGGCGAGCAGCCGCTCGTCCACGAGGAAGGCGATCGCCCCGCCGACGACCGCCCCGAGTCCCGTGAACAGCTCGAGGACCATCCCGAGACGGAGGTTGGCCTGGCGGCGCTGGAGGTAGACGCCCGCCGAGGCGCTGCTCGTCACGATGACACAGACCAGCGAGACGCCGACGGCCTCGCGCAGCGGCAGCCCGAAACCGATGGTCAGCAGCGGGACGATGAGCAGCCCGCCGCCCAGCCCCAGCAGCGACCCGAACGCGCCGGCGGCGATCCCGCCGGCGAGCAGCAGCAGCCCGACTTCCATGGCCGGACGGAGCGCTGCCGCGTGCTAGCTAGGGGCGCAGGTGCTGCGGCGCGTAGGGAAGCAGCGCGACGTGACGCGCTCGCTTGAGCGCGACGGACAGCTCGCGCTGGTGGCCGGCACAGGTGCCGGTCTTCCGTCGCGGCTCGATCTTGGCGCGCTCCGAGAGGTAGCGGCGGAGGCGGTTGACCTCCTTGTAGTCGATCTGGACCGTCTTGTCGGCGCAGAACGCGCAGACCTTTCGACGGCGGCGATCGCGATAGAAGTCGTCGCGCTTGCGCGAGGTCCTGGCGGGTGGCATGCGGTCGGGTTCTCCTGCGGGTCGAAGGTGGTGTCGAAGTTGGTTAGAAGGGAAGCTCGTCGATCTCGGTGTCGTCGAAGCCGCCCGGGCGGCCGCCGCCCCCAGGAGCACCGGCAGCGGCCGGAGCGCCCGTGAACGTGCCGTCGGCGTTGGCCTCGCGCTTGTCGAGCCCGAGCACGGTGTCAGCGGTGATGTCGAGCGACATCCGCTTCTGGCCGTCATTCGCCTCGTATTCGCGGGCCCGGAAGCGGCCATCCACGAACACCCGAGCACCCTTGCGGAGGTTCTCCGCGGCGCGCTCGCCGCGGTCACCCCAGACGCTCACGCGAAACCAGTCCGTGGACTCGATCCACTCGCCGGACTGCTGATTCTTCTGGGACTGGTTCACGGCCACCGTGAAGCTCGCCACTGGCCGGCCGTTCGGCGTGTAGCGCAGCTCGGGATCGCGCCCCAGGTTGCCGATGATCTGGATCTTGCTCAGCGCCATCGTTCGACCCTCTCAGTCGATCGCGGCCGGAGCCGCCTCGCTCTCCGACTCGTCGATCCGCTCGCGACCATCATCCTCTTCTTCCTCGTCCTCTGCGGAGGGAAGCAGCGACTCGTCACCCTCGTCGTCGGTCGCGTCCGGGTCGCGCATAGCGCGGGCCGGACGCTCCAGGCCCACGATGAGGTGGCGGAGGACCACCTCGGTGATGCCCAGGCCACGCACCAGCTCGACGATGCCGT
>JBKKDM010000190.1:0-3963 GCA_046707905.1 Candidatus Limnocylindrales bacterium | reverse complement strand
AGGTCCAGTACCCGACCAGCGACGAGCCGCCCGTCGGCAAGCGCGTGGCGAGCGAGCAGGCTGCCTACATCATCACGGACATCCTGGCCGGCAACACCGTCAAGTCGATCAACCCGATCTGGGGCGCGTGGCAGATCCTCGAGAAGACCGAGGATGGGTCCGTTCGGCGGCCCGCCGCCTACAAGACCGGTACGACGAACGAACGCAAGGACACTGCGGCGTACGGCTACCTGGCGGCGCCAGAGGACGAGTCCGAGCCGGCCCTGGTGGTTGGTGTCTGGATGGGCAACTCCGACAACACTCCGAACAACGACGCGCTGTCGCTGGCATCTGCCGCGCCCCTCTGGTCACGGATCATGACCGAGATCAGCCAGGACATGCCGATCGCGAAGTTCACGGACCACCGGCCCAAGGGCCTGGTCACCAAGGAGGTCGACGCCTTCAGCGGCCTGCTCCCGGGCCCCGGCACGGTCAAGACGGTCGAGGAGATCTTCATCAAGGACACCGAGCCCACGCGCCGCGACAACCTTCACGTCGAGGTCCAGATCGACGGCGCAACCGGGCTCCTGTGGCAGGACGGCTGCACCGGCCCGCAGCAGACGCGCCGGTTCCTCGACTTCAGCCGGGCCGAGCCGGGCTTCCCGGAGTGGCAGCGGTATACGCAGGGCTGGGCGCAGCGGGCGGCTCGCGGCGTCGGCGTCCGCGGCGGCCCGAAGAACAACCGCACGATGTACTTCTACAACCTGAGCTTCCACCCGTACGGCGCCACGTGGGGCGGCCGGTTCAAGCCGACCGAGGTCTGCTCGGCGGTGCCTCCGCCGTGCCCGCCGGCGGGGGAATCGCCTGATCCCTCGGCACCACCGGCTGGGCCCTGCGTGACCCCGGAGCCGACGCCGACCAAAAGCAACGGCGGCGGGCCACCGACCGATCCGCCAGACCCGACACCGACGCCGACGAAGAGCGGGCCCAAACCCACTCGGACGCCGAACAACACGAGTCCTGGCACCGCGGGCGTCCCCGCGATGCTGGGCGGGATTCCGCCCGCCGCCACGATCCCGCTCCTCGTGCCGCTCGTCGGCCTGATGATCAGCCGGCGGTTCAGCCCAGGTCGACCACCGTCACGCCATCACCGCCCTCGCCGCGCTCGCCCGCCCGGACCGCCGTGACGAGGGGGTGCGCCGCCGCGTCGGAGCGGACCGCATCCCGCAGCGCCCCGGTCCCGAGCCCGTGGATCACGTTGACCTTTGCCAGCCCCGCGAGTGAGGCGTCCTCGAGATAGCGCTCCAGCGCCGTGAGGGCCTCCTCCACCCGGGCGCCCCGGAGGTCGAGGGACATCGGGACGGAGCCCGTCCGCTGCGATCGAATCTGGGCCACGTTCGTGCCGGCCACGCCGCCGTTGTCGCCGGACGACGCCCCGGTGCCGACGCGCTCGAGATCGGCGACGTCCACGCTGACGCGGAGCCCCCCCGCTTCGAGCGTCGCGCGGCGTTTGCCCTTGTCCAGCTCGGCGATCCGGCCGCTCCAGCCACCGGAGACGCTTCTCGCCTCATCGCCGACGCGCCACGCCGGCGGCGCGGGCGCGGTAGCGGCGGCGCCGGTCGCTCCGGCCCTCGCGCCGGTCGCGGCGCCCTTCCGCGACGTGGAGACGGAGGCGAGACGCTGGTCCGCGCGGTCGAGGACCGCGTCGATCCCCGGAACGGTCAGGTGCCCGCGCTCCAGGGCCGTGCGCGCCGCCTCGAGCTCGACCCGAAGCTCGGCGACGAGCCGCTCGGCCTCCTCGCGGGCGATCCGCTCCGTGTCGGCCCGGGACTGCTGAGCCCGGCGGCGCTCCTCGGCCGCGGCGCGGAGGGCCTCGCCGGCGCGGAGCTCGGCCTCGCGGGCTCGCTCCTTCGATTCCGCCGTCTCGGATTCGACCTCGCGGATCCGGGCCAGCGTCGCCTCGAACGTCCGCTGCGACTCGCTCAGCCGTGATTTCGCATCCGCCACCAACGCCTCGGGCAGCCCGAGTCGCTCGGCGATCGCGAAGGCCTGGGAACCGCCGGGCAGGCCGATCGTGAGCCGGTAGGTCGGTGACAGCGTCTCGAGGTCGAACTCCACGGACGCGTTGGTCGACCCGGGAGTCGTATGGGCGTAGGCCTTGAGCTCGGCGTAGTGGGTGGTGGCCGCGACGAGCGCGCCGGCCTTCATGAAGTGGTCCAGCAGCGCCTGGGCCAGCGCGGAGCCCTCGGTCGGGTCCGTGCCCGCTCCCAATTCGTCCAGGAGGACCAGCGTTCCGGGTCCCGCCGCCGCGGCGATCCGGATGATGGAGCGCATGTGGCCGGAGAACGTCGAGAGTGACTGGGCGATCGACTGCTCGTCGCCGATGTCCGCGTAGATGTCCTTGAACACCGGCAGCCGGCTCCCCGCCTCGGCCGGGACGTGGAGGCCCGCCTGGTGCATCAGGGCGAGGAGGCCGAGCGTGCGGAGCGTGACGGTCTTGCCACCGGTATTGGGTCCGGTGACGACGAGGGCCGTGAAGCCGTCACCGAGCCGGACGTCGATCGGGACGACGCGGCCCGTCAGGCCCGGGTGGCGCGCCGACAGGAGCTCCAGGTCGCCGCGCTTCGAGGCCCCGGCACGGGTCGCCCCCATCTCGCCGGCGAGCTGGGCCTTGGCGAACCACAGGTCGAACCTCGCCAGGGCCCCAAGCGTCTCTCGCAGCGGCCCGGCGTTCGCGCCGATCAGCGTCGAGAGCTCGTCGAGGATCCGCTCGACCTCCTCCTGCTCCGCCAGCTGCGCCTCTCGCCAGGCGTTCCCCAGCTCCACGATGACGAGCGGCTCGATGAACAGCGTCTGGCCGCTGCCGGACGAGTCGTGGACGATGCCCTTGACGCGGCTCTTCGCGTCGGCCCGGACCGGCACGACGTAGCGGCCGTTGCGGAGCGTGACGATCGGTTCCTGGAGGGCACCGCCGAGCTCGACGGAGCTGACGAGCGAGTCCAGGCGGCGGCGCAGCCGGTCGAACGCGACGCGGACGGCGGCTCGCAGGCCCCCCAGGCGCGGCGAGGCGGTGTCGAGCAGCTCGCCGGCCGGGTCGAACGAGCGGGCGAGCGTCGAGGTGATCGCGGGCAGGGGGTGGACCTGCGCGCCGAGCTCCCGCAGGAGCGGCCGGCGCGCGTCCGCGAGGTTCGGCTTCAGGGCCGCCGCGGCATCGAGGGTCGCCCAGATGTCGAGGAACTGCTGCGGGTCCAGCCGGCCGCCGCGCGCCGCCCGTTCGATCGCGGGGCCAATGTCCCGTGCGCCGGCGATCCCGACGCCGGGGCGCTCCTCCAGGAGCGAGCGAGCCTCGTCGGTCTCGTCGAGCCCGCGCGTGACCAGCACGGGGTCCGACTCGGGCTGGAGCGCCTCGGCAAGGCGCTGGCTCGGGCCGAACGACGTCTTCTCGGCCAGCCGGGCGCGGACGAGCGGAAACTCCAGGATGTCGATCGAGCGGGGGTCCACGCTCCTAGGATGCACTCCCGCGGTGTCGAGCGCCCGAGACCGCCGGGCTCGCTGGGTCGATCAGCCGCCACGGCCGGCTCCGCCACGGCTCCGCGGCATAGCCGATCCCGATCCGCGGCGTCGCGATGACGAGGCTCGGCGCCAACCCGGGCTCGATCCGCAGCGCGGCGGAGGGGTCCAGGAGGTCGGCGCCGGTGTCGCGGCGGCTGATGTCGAAGGCGGCGGCTACCAGGCCGGGACCGGCGGCGAGGCGCGTCGTGGAGAGGCCGTCCAGGCGCGAGGCGACCCGCGATCGCTCCGTGGCGTCCATCGACCGCCGGGTCGCGCGCTCGATCCGGGCGGCGCGCATCGCAGCCTCGCCGGTGTGCGGGTCCACGGCGCGAATCAGGACGGCCGCGGGTTGCCCATCGGGCCCCGTCACCACGTTCAGGCACTCGTGCATGCCGTACACGAGGTAGACGTAGGCGATCCCGGGTGGCCCGA
>JBKKDM010000189.1:0-8114 GCA_046707905.1 Candidatus Limnocylindrales bacterium | reverse complement strand
GCTCCACCGCCTGGGGTTTGCCGGGCCACCCCGCGCGGCCACCTTGTTTGAGGGCCCCGCGCCCGGGGGGGGCCCGTCGAATCGCTCAGGGACGGGTGAGGCGGACGGCGGGTGTTCACCGGCGAGTACCGACACACGGTGGACGAGAAGGGGCGGCTGGCCATCCCGGCTCGTTTTCGATCGCAGCTTGAAGGCGGCGCGGTGCTGTCTCGCTGGATCGATGGCTGTCTAGCGATCCACACCCGCAGCGGCTGGGCCGTGCTGGAGCAGAAGGTTGCCGGCGTTCCCCTGACCGATCCCGCGGGCCGGCTCTTCGAGCGGCAGATCTTCGCCGGGGCGCTCGGGGCCGAGATGGACAAGCAGGGTCGCGTACTCGTGCCGGCCTACCTCCGGGATGAGATGGGCATCGGCACCGATGCGCTCGTGGTCGGCGTCCGCGACCACGGCGAGATCTGGGCCCCCGATCGCTGGGCCACGTACCGCAAGGCCATGGACGATCCGGCGAAGTTCGCAGAAGCCATCCGCGGCCTGGGCATCTGACGATGACGAACGACACCGCCGCGACCACCCACGTCCCAGTGATGCCGGACGAGGTCGTCGAGGCGCTGGCGCCGCGGGCCGGCACCAGGCACGTCGACGCGACCCTCGGTGGCGGGGGCCACGCCGAGCGAATTCTCGAAGCCTCCGACCCTGATGGCCGCCTCCTCGGTCTCGACGCCGATGGGGCGGCCATCGCCAGAGTCGAATCCCGCCTCGGCCCGCGCTTCGGCGACCGCCTTCGCCTCCGCCAGGCCAACTTCCGCGAGCTCGCCTCTGTCGCTCCCGAGGAGGGCTTCGAGGCCATCGATGGCTGCCTCTTCGATCTCGGCCTCTCGAGCTTCCAGCTCGCCGACGAGGCCCGTGGCTTCGGCATCCGGACCGGGGGCCCGCTGGACATGCGCTTCGACACCACCCGTGGCGTACCCGCCGCCGAGCTCCTCGCGACCCTGGATCAGGTCGAGCTCACCGCACTCTTCCGGCGCTACGGCGAGGAGCCGTTCGCCGGTCGCATCGCCCGGACCATCGTGGAGTCCCGGCGGACCGCGCCCCTCCGCACGGCCGAGGAGCTCGCCGCCCTGATCACCCGGGCAGCCCCGAGCCGCGCGCCCGGCCGCCGCCGAATCCACCCGGCGACGCGGGTGTTCCAGGCGCTGCGGATCGCCGTGAACGAGGAGCTCGACGCCCTCGACGCCGCTCTCGCCGCCGCGCTCGACCTGCTGCGGCCCGGCGGCCGCCTCGTGGTCCTGAGCTACCACTCCCTCGAGGACCGCATCGTCAAGCGTTTCCTCCAGGCGGAGCGCCGCGGCTGCACGTGTCCCCCCGAGGCGCCCGTCTGCGTCTGCGGCCGGCTGCCGCGCCTTCGACTGCTGGCCTCCAAGGGCCTCGTCCCATCACCCGCCGAGATCTCGGCCAACCCGCGCGCCCGGAGCGCCCGACTCCGCGCCGCAGAAAGGCTGGCCGCCTAGTCGACCTGTGTCGCGCCCCCATGCACCCGCGACGCCGCGACGGAAGAGGAGCCGTCGGGCGTGATCGAGGAAGGAGGAGCCCCCGATGAGCAAGCGCCACACCACGAGCCGTCGCCGTAGCTACGGGCGCCGGCAGCACGAGCTGCACGAGCGGATGGACCGACGCGCGGATCGCCGCGGCGAACGCTCCTGGCGCACCGGCCACGACCTGGAGCCGGGCGCGTTCGAGACCCCTGCAGCCGACGCCCAGTTCGGCTACGCCGACTGATGGCGGTCTACCAGGGCGCCCGCCGCAGGGCGCCGCTGCCACTCGGGCTGGATGCCCTGACGAGTCGGCGTGACCGCGGGGTCGATGGGGCGGACGCGGCGGGTCGACGCACCCGTGGCGCAAGCCGCGGTGTCAAGCGCGTGGCCGCGGCACGGCAGTCCCGGCGTCGACCTTCGTCCGTCGGGGTCGCCCTCGCGGCGATCGTCTTCGTCTTCGGGGCCGCGTTCCTGTCCCTGAGCCAGAGCGTCCGAGTTGCGGCGACGGGCTACGACATCATCCGCCTCGACACCGAGCACGACCGGCTCCTGGCGATCAGCCAGGACCTCCGCTCCGATGTCGATCGGCTGCGGAGCGAGTACGCCATCCGGAAGCAGGCGCTCGATGCCGGCATGGGCCAGCTCGGCGCCCCCCTCATCGTCGAAGCCCGCTAGCGAGCGAAACGCACGATGCTGGGTCGGACTGATTCGGGGCGCCGCCTGCTCCTGCTCCTGATCGTGTTCGTGCTCGCCGCGGGCGCGCTCGTCGTGCGTCTCGGTTACTGGCAGGTGGCCCAGCGCGAGGAGCTCGTCGACAGCGCCAAGCGGCAGATCTACTTCCGCGCCGACGTCCCGAGCCGGCGCGGCCATATCTTCGACCGGAGCGGCACGATCGTGCTCGCCGCAAGCGTGACTCGCGACCGCCTCGTCGTCTCGGCCCAGACCATGACCGACGCCGAGCGGGTCGCGATGCTCGGCTTCCTGACCACGCAGCTCCAGCTCGAGGAGACCGCCGCCGCGGCGGTCCAGGCCAAGCTCGAGACGGGCCGGCCGTACCTCGTGATCGCGAAGGACCTGCTGCCCGAGCAGTCCGAGGCGATCGAGGCAGCGGCCCGCGCAGCCGGGATCGGCGACATCACCATCGAGTCGGACTTCGCGCGCACCTACCCGCAGGTCGGCGGCAGCCCCGGCAGCACGCTCGCCGCCCACCTGATCGGCTTCGTGAATCGCGACGGCCAGGGCCAGTACGGCGTCGAGCAGTACTACCAGACGCTCCTGGCGGGCGAGCCCAAAGTCGTCGAGGCGGACCGCGACGCGGGCGGCAAGCCGCTGGTGGAGACCGAGCGCACGGTGGAGCCCGGGGTGCCCGGAGAGGACCTTCGCCTGACGATCGACGCGGGCCTGCAGCTGGCCCTGGAGCAGGAGGTCATGGCCGCGCGAATCGCGAACGGCGCCAAGGCCGTCTCTGCGGTCGTGCTGGATCCCTGGACCGGCGAGATCTACGCCGAGGCCTCGTACCCGTCCTACGACGCCAACGACTACGCCGCGATCGCGACGGAGGACCCGTCGCGGTTCCTCGACCCGGTCGTCTCCGCGGTCTACGAGCCGGGCTCCGTCTTCAAGATGATGACGGTGCTCGCTGGGCTCGAGCAGGGCACGACATCGATGTTCAAGACCTACCGCGACAGCGGACGGCTCCGCCTCGACGGCGGCCGCAGCCGGATCGAGGACGCGGACGGCAAGGCCATGGGCAGGATGACCCTGGAGGACGCGATCGCGTACTCGCGGAACGTCGTCGCGGCCAAGGTCGCGCTTGGCCTGGCCCCCACGACCCAGGGCGCCTCCGAGGTCCTCCACGAGACGTGGACCCGCCTCGGCTTCGGTTCGGCGACCGGCATCGACGTCTCCGGCGAGGTCCGCGGCCTGCTCAACGACCCAGCGGACGACGCCTGGCGCCAGATCGACCTTGCCAACGGCTCGTTCGGCCAGGGCGTGGCCGTCACCCAGATCCAGCTCGCGACCGCGTACGCGGCGATGGTCAATGGCGGCACCCTCGTGACGCCGCACGTCGTGGCCGGCATCGGCGCCGAGACGGTCAACGCCGCGCTTGACGCGCCGGTGCTGGACCCGAAGCTCACCCCCCAGCTGGCAGCGCTCATGGAGCACGTGCTCAAGAGTGAGTGGTATGCCCCGTACTCGAAGGTGCCGGGCTATTGGCTCGGTGGCAAGACCGGTACCGCGCAGGTCTGGGACGCGCAGCACCATCGCTGGGCGCCGAACCTCTACAACTTCTCGTGCGTCGGGTTCATCGGCCGCCGAGAAGGCCATCCCGACCTCGTGGTCGCCGTCCGCATCTCCGAAGCCCACCCCGGTCGCAACGCGGAGGGCCAGCTGGTCCTCCCAGTGGTCTCCACTGAGCTGTTCCGGCGCGTCGCGACTGACGCGGTCACCACGCCGGGCCTCCTCCCGGTGCTCCCGCCGATCGAACCGGTCGTCGCCCGAGCCGACTGGTGACCGGCGTCGGTGCCACACTTTCCGCCGTGACCGTCGAGGGGCCGCCGCCGAGCGCGGGCGCCCAACCCCGCGCATCGGACGCACCCGCCCTCACCGCCGACGACCTCCGGCGCCTCACCGGCGGCCGGCTGCTCCGCGAAAGCCGCCGCCCGATTCGGGGAGCCGCTGTGGACTCGCGGCTGGTTGGCGAGGGCCAGCTGTTCGTGGCCCTGCCCGGCGACCGCACCGACGGCCACCGCTTCCTCGCCGAGGCCACGGTGGCCGGCGCGTCCGCCCTGGTGGTCTCCCGGCCCCTCCCTGAGGCCGTTCTCGACGCTCTGGGCGACGTCACGATCTTGAGCGTTCCCGATGGGCTCGTGGCGCTCGGCGCGATCGCGACCGGCTGGCGGACCCGGTTCGATCCGCTCGTGGTGGGCGTGACCGGCAGCATCGCGAAGACCTCGACAAAGGAGGCGGTCGCGGCCGTCCTGGGCGCGGCCTTCCGAACGCTCCGAAGCGAGGGCAACCAGAACAACGAGATCGGCCTGCCGCTGACGCTCCTGCGGCTCGGGCCGGATCATGGCGCGGCGGTGCTCGAGATGGGCATGTACGCCGGCGGGGAGATCGCCGATCTCGCACGAATGGCCCGGCCGGAGATCGGCGTCGTCACGTGGGTCCACGGCGTCCACCTCAGCCGGATGGGCTCGCTGGCCGCGATCGAGCAGGCCAAGGGCGAGCTGATCGAGGCCCTGCCATCCGACGGCGTCGCGGTCCTCAACCAGGACGACCGGCGGGTACGCCGAATGGGCGAACGGACCGCCGCCCGGGTGCTGACCTACGGACTCAGCTCTGACGCCGACGTCGGCGCGGACGACATCGCCTCCGCGGGCTTCGACGGCATGAAGTTCACGCTCCGCCTCCCGCCGAGCCGGGGCGGCCGGCCCGTCCGGGTCCCGGCGCGGATCCCGGGCCTCGGCAAGCTGTCCGTCCATAACGCCCTCGCCGGCGCGGCGGTGGGAAATGCCGCGGGCCTCGATCCCGCAGTCATCGTCCATGCCCTCGCCGGCGGCTGGTCCGCGTCGCACCGCGGCCAGGTGCACCGCCTCGGGCGCGTGACCCTCATCGACGATTCCTACAACGCATCGCCGCCGTCCGTGACCGCGGCCCTGGATCTTCTCGCCGGCCTGCCCGGCCGCCGCGTCGCGGTCCTCGGCGAGATGCTGGAGCTGGGCAAGGGCGCCGCCACGGGCCACCGCGAGGTCGGGACGGCCGCGGCCGCCACGGTCGATCTCCTGGTCGTCGTGGGCCAGGCCGCGTCGGGGATCGCCGCGGGAGCCCGAGCCGCCGGGCTCGACGCGTCCCGGATCCTCGAGGCTCGCGACCGGGAGGCCGCGCTGGACCTCCTTCGCGTCCGCCTGCGGGACGGTGACGTCGTGCTGGTCAAGGCGTCGCGAGGAGTGGAGCTGGACGTCCTGGTGGACGCGCTCCGGGCCGAGCTCGCAGGGTCCCGATGAACGGCGACCCGACGCAGACGACGCTCATCCAGGGCCTCCTCCTGGCGTTCGCGGTCATCGTGATCCTGATGCCGGCCTACATCCGCGTCCTGCGCTTCTTCGGGATGGGCAAGCAGATCCTCGAGGAGGGCCCGGAGTCGCACCAGGTCAAGCGCGGTACCCCGACGATGGGTGGTCTCCTGCTCATCGCGGTCGTCCTGGGACTGTTCGTTGCGATGGTCGGCGGCCTGCCACCGATCCTCGCCGGCGGCGGCATCATCGCCCCGCTCGCGACGCTCCTCCTCGTGGGCCTGCTCGGCGCCTTCGACGACTGGCTCAACGCGCGGACAGGCGAGGGCATCAGCGCCCGTCAGAAGATGCTGTGGCTCGTCGTCGTGGCCGGGTTCGCGGCCTACCAGATCCAGACGACGTACGCGATCGAGTCGATCGCCGTGCCGTTCGTCGGCGACGTGATGATCCATCCGGCCGTGTACATGCTCTTCGCCGCCTTCGCGATCATCGCGGCGGCGAACGGGGTCAACATTACGGATGGCCTCGACGGGCTCGCCGGCGGGACCCTCGTCTTCGCCTTCGTGGCCTTCGTGTTCGTGTCACTCCTCAACGTCCCGACCCAGCCGAACCTGGCGCTGCTGTGCGCCCTGATCGTGGGCGCCCTGCTCGGGTTCCTGTGGTTCAACGTCCACCCCGCCCAGATCTTCATGGGCGACTCGGGCTCGTTGGCCCTCGGCGCGACGCTCGCGGTGACGGCCCTGATCACCGGCCAGATCCTGATCCTGCCGCTCGTCGGGCTCGTCTTCGTCATCGAGACCCTGTCCGTGATCATCCAGGTCGCGTACTTCAAGGCCACCGGCGGCAAGCGGATCTTCCGGATGAGCCCGCTCCACTACCACTACGAGCTCATCGGCTGGGACGAGGAGAAGATCACGCTCCGGTTCTGGATCATCGGGATCATCGCCGGGCTGATCGGCGTGACCCTGTTCCTGGCCTCCATCGACCGGCTGCAGTGAGTGTCATGACGGCCGAGCGGACGATCGACCCGACGGACCTGGTCCCGGGAGCCCTGCAGGCCCGGCTCTTCCGCGACCGCCCGGTCACCGTACTAGGGATCGCCCGCTCGGGCATCGCGCTGGCGAGATTCCTGCACGACGCGGGGGCCGCTGTGACGGTCTACGACGCCCGGCCCGCGGACGAGCTGGAGCGGGCCGTCGCGGCGCTCGACGGCCGCGCCGTGCGGCTGTTGCTGGGTCCAGAGGTCGAGCCGCGCGAGGCGCTCGCCGGTGCCGCCCTGATCACCAGCTCGCCGTCGATCAACGCGGACTACCCGACGACCGAGCCGCGCCTTCGCGCGGCGCTAAGGGACGTCATCGATCGACGCGCGGCCGGGGACGTGTCCGCACCCGCCGTCCTGTCCGAGGTGGACCTCTTCCTCCGCCTGTGCCCGGCCCCAACGATCGGGATCACCGGCACGAAGGGCAAGACGACGACCTCGGCGCTGACCCACGCGCTCCTGGCCACCGACGCGGCCCATCCCGCGATCCTCGGCGGCAATATCGGCAAGCCGCTGGTGGAGCGACTGCCCGAGCTGACGCCGGACCACCGGGTCGTGGTCGAGCTGTCCGAGCTGCAGCTCCCGACGCTGTCGCGCGGCACCACCGTGGCCGCCTATACCAACGTGACCGCGGACCCCCTCGACCGGCACGGCACGCTGGATGCCTACCGAGCCGTCAAGCGCCGCCTCGCCGAGCTCGTCGATCCCGGGGGCGCGCTCGTGCTGAACCAGGACGACCCGGTCGTCGCGATCTACGGGCCCGCCACGGAAGCGAGAGTCATTCCGTATCGGCGCGGCGAGGTCCCGCCGGGCGGGCTCGGCGTGGCCCACGGCTGGATCGTCGGCGATGCGATCGACCCGGTGGCTTCCGCGGCGGCCGGCGGTGCAGCGTGGTTCCCGGGCGGGCGGATCCTGCCGCTCGACGAGCTCGGCGTTCCCGGCGCCCACAACGTCTCCAACGCGATGGCCGCGACGGCGGTCGCCCTCCTGTTCGGGATCTCGCCCGACGCGATCCGACGTGCCGCGGCGGCGTTCACCGGCGTCGAGCATCGCCTGGAGCGCGTCGCCGAGCTCGAGGGCGTGCGATTCGTCAATGACTCGCAGGGCACGCAGCCAGACGCGGTCATCGCCGCGCTCCGGGCCTTCGACGCCCCCGTGGTGCTGATCGCCGGCGGCCGCGACAAGGGCGTGGAGCTGGGCGAGCTGGCCGCCGTCGCCGCCCAGCGAGCGCACGCTGCGGTGCTGATCGGCGAGAGCGGCCCCGACCTCGAGCGGTTGTTCCGCGGTGCGGGCATGGAGACGACCGTGCGCTCCTCGACGCTCGAGGCCGCCGTTGCCGCCGCCCACGGGCTGGCGCGGGAGGCCATCGAGGGAACGACCCGGACGGGCACCGTATTGCTGAGCCGGGCCGCGGCCAGCTTCGACATGTTCTAGGAATACGAGGCCCTAGGCCGCGCCTTCATGGCCGCCGTCCACAGGCTCATCGAGGAGCGCGGCTGATGGGCCGCGTCGGCGTCGAGGCCCGACTGC
>JBKKDM010000188.1:0-2943 GCA_046707905.1 Candidatus Limnocylindrales bacterium | reverse complement strand
GCCGCGGCCCGCGCCGGCCGCGCCCGCGTCCGCTGAAGCCCGTCGCCGTCGAGAGGCGGCCGAGGCGGCAGAGGCTGCCGCCGCGGCCGAGGCGGGCCTGCTCGCACCGTCGCTGTTCGAGGCCGAGCCCGCGCTGGCAGTCCTGCCGCAACGAATGGAAGCGGTCCGTCGGGACCGCCTGGCGCAGGACGAGCGACGGCGCCAGCTGTGGCGAGACTCGGCGACGATCCTGATCGGCGTCGTCCTGGCGTTGCTCGTCGGCCAGACGCTGGTTCCGGCGCAGACGGGCGGACCCGATGGCAGCCCCACGCCCCTGCCGAGCACGGTCGCAATCGGCTCCGTCGGCCCTCGGGCGACGGTGTCCCCGGGGTCGGTCCCCCCGCCCGCCACGTTCGGCCCGATCATCAACCCGAGCCTCGGGATCGACGCCAGCCCCACTCCGATCCCGGTCATCACGATGGGTCCCACGCCCTCGCCGACCCCGAGCCCGTCACCCACGGTCCGGCCAACGGGCTCGATCAAACCCACCCCGAAACCCACCCCGAAGCCGACGCCCAGGCCCACGAGGACGCCGAATCCGACGCCGACCCCGACGCCAGATCCGACGCCTCCGCCGACGCCTCCGCCGCCTTCAGCGCGGTTCACGTGGAGCGTCGACTTCGTGACAGTCACGTTCGACAACAACTCCACCGGCGCGATCACCGGTGAAACGACCTGGCTTTGGGACTTCGACGACGGCTCGACCTCATCTGCGCGAAATCCTGCCCCACACGTCTACGCAGACAGCTGCACGGAGGAGGTCCCCTGCTTCTACGACGTCACGCTGACGATGATGACCCCGGCCGGAACCGACTCCGTGACGCACACGGTGCAGGTACCCCCGACGCCGTAGCGCCGCTCCGGCCGTTGGGTTGCGGTTCGGTGGCGGGACGCGGGCGAAATCGGGCCCGCTGGTATACTCCGCGGGCCTTGCCAGGTGGCACATGATCGAGCCCGGAAAGACAGGGGCCTACCTCGCCCTTTTCTCGGAGATCGGGATCGTCCTCTTCGTGCTCACCTTGGGGGGTGCGCTAGGCGGGCACTGGCTGGATGGGCAGCTGGGGATCAGGTTCCCAGTCTTCCTGCTGACCGGACTGCTGCTCGGGATGGCGCTCGGTGCGTTGGCCATTCGAAGGCTGATCAACCGGTTCCTCGCGCAGACGAAGTACTGACAACAACGAGGCGCGACGGAGAAGTCGCGCTCGAAGCTCCGGAGGAAGGGTGTCGACTGACCCGGGTCCGGCCACGAGGGCCGGCGAGCCAGCCGCGAACGAACCTGTGCCCACCGCTCGTGTGGAGCACGGGACGGCCCATCCCAACGTGGCCGCCGCACCCTCCGGCGCCGTCGAATCTGTCGCCGGCGGTGGCGAGCAGCCAGCGAAGCCGAAGAGCCGGCGTAACCTGATCCTCGGACTCATCGCCGCGGTCATCGCGGTGGACGTCCTGGCCTACTTCGTGCTCCCGCCGTTCCCCATCGGCCACCCCGGCGAGCCGATCAGCGGCATCGGCGACCTGATCATGGCCAACCTCGAGTTCCCCGCACCGCACGTGCTCTGGGCGGCCTCGGGCGACATTCACGCGAGCAGCGCCTTTGACGTCAGCATCACCAACACCCTGCTCACGATGTGGATCGTGATGGCCCTGCTGCTGGTGGTCTTCGGGATCGCCGGCGCGATGATCAAAGAGGTGCCGGGGCGGCTCCAGAACGCCCTCGAGTTCATCTGGGAGAGCCTGGAAAACTGGGCCATCTCACTCGGTGGACCGGACGCGCGCCGGCACATCCCGCTGTTTGCCGCGTTCTTCATCTTCATCCTGTTCGCGAACTGGAGCGGCCTCCTGCCGTTCTTCGGCAAGATCGAGGCTCTCCGCGCCCCGACCAGCGACGTCAACGTCACGATCGGCCTCGCGCTCGTCGCGTTCTTCTACTTCCACTACCAGGGCTTCCGGGCGCTCGGCGTCCGTGGCTACCTCGGCAAGTTCTTCGTGCTCAGTGGGTTCAAGCAGGGCATCGCGGCCGGGTTCATCGACCTGTTCGTGGGCCTCATCGAGTTCCTGCTGGAGTTCATCAAGCCCGTCACGCTGGCGATGCGACTCTTCGGCAACATCTTCGGAGGCGAGGTGGCGCTGGGCGTCATCACCGCGCTGACCATCGCGCTCATCCCCGCCGGGATGCTGCTGCTCGAGGGCCTGCTCAACTTCGTGCAGGCGCTCATCTTCTCGACGCTCATGCTGATGTACACGATCATCGCGGTGGAGAGCCATCACACCGAGGAGCACCCGGATGTTGCCGACGTGCCCGAGGGTGGGATCGCACCCCCGCTCAGCGTGGGCGCAGCCAGTCACTGATCGACCAACCAGGCAAGACAACCAGCAGGCGACCGCGGGACGGACCCGCGGCGCGACATGGAGGGAGACCACAGTGGAGTTCATCGGAGCGGGCCTCGCGGCGCTCGGCGTCATCGGCCCCGGCATCGGCATCGGGATCCTGACCGGCCTCGCGGCGACGGCGATCGGGCGCAACCCCGACGCGACCCCCCAGATCCGCGCGCAGTTCATCCTCGGCGCCGCGTTCGCAGAGGGCCTCGGCGTCCTCGCGATCGTGGTCGCGATCCTGGCCATCGTCCTGCAGCCCACCGCGTAGCGAGCGGACAGTCAGCTCGATGGACCTGTTCGCGTTCGCCGGATCCGCGGCCGCCGCCGGAATCCGCCTTGCGGCGGAAGGAGAAGCGGCGGGCGGCGGGGGCCTGGCGATCAACTTCTTCTGGATCGCCGTCGCATCGCTCAACTTCCTCGTCTTCACCGTGATCCTGTATTTCGCGTTCGGCAAGCAGGTGAGCGGCATGCTCGCGGCGCGCCGGGCGCGGATCGAGCAGGGCATCCGTGACGCCGAGCAGGCACGCAGCG
>JBKKDM010000187.1:0-16621 GCA_046707905.1 Candidatus Limnocylindrales bacterium | reverse complement strand
TCTCGGCCTTGCCCTCGCCGTGGGTCACCATCAGGAGTTCGGCTGCCGCCGGCACGATCCGCGGATTCAGCGTGACCCGCGGGACGTGGGGCTCGACGTGCGTCGGCGCGGGCACGGCGGAGACCCAGGCCTCCGACTCGAGGAGCGGCGAGCCCGGAAACACCGACAGTAGGTGGCCGTCCGGCCCGACGCCCAGGGAGAGGAGGTCGAACGACGGGAAGCCGCCCTCACCCTCGGGGATGCCGGCCCGGCGCAACGCCTCGTCGTATCGCTCCGCCGCCCATTCGGCGCCCTCGGCGCGGGTGATCGCGTCGGTCGTCCTGATGGGGTGGATGTTCGCCGGGGGGATGTAGACGCCGGGGTCGTACTCGACCTCGACGAGGGTCGCATCGGCCCCGGTTCCGGACAGCCCGGCGCGGGCCGTCATGGACAGCAGGATCTGATCGAACGGCAGGACGTTCGAGAGCGGGTGATCGCGGGGGACGAAGCGGTCGTCTCCCCACCAGACGTGGACGTCCTCCCACGGCACGCTGTGCCGGAGCGGGTCGCTCGCGAGGTGCCGGTAGATCGCGAGCGGGGCGGATCCGCCGGTTGTCGCCCAGTCGACCCGGCCGCGCCGGTCGATCGCGTCGTGCAGAGTCGCGGCGATGAACTCGGCAGCGGCCTTCCCGGTCGCCTCCTCGTCGTCGTAGATCCGGAGCTCCGGCTCACCCGTCATCGATCACCGTCCCTCATTCGCCCACGAGGCGCGCCGTCATCGCGAGCACCTCGTCCGCCACTCGATCCTGGCCGGCGGCATCGATCGTCAGCGCCAGGAGGTCGGCCTCGCGACGGCGCGGAGCGAAGAACCGCCGCTCCGGCAATCGCTCGTCGTCGACGGAAGCCATCACGACGACACCCTCGGCGTAGGCGGTGACCTCGAGGACCAGCTCCGAGCGTCCGCGGCGCGCGTACAGCTCGACCGCGAGGGTCGTGCCCCGCGGCGCGTCGGACTCGATCGGCCGCAGCGAGACCGGGATGCGCTGCCGCTCGTGCCGGAGCGTGGCGTCGTAGCCGCTCCACAAACCCGTGCCGGCGCTCACGGGAGCCTCAACGGACATGCCCAGGCGCGAAGCCAGCCAGGCGACGTGGTAGAGCGGCCGGACGACGTTCGCGGCTCCCGGGGTGCCATCGACCGCCGCGTACCGGACCTCGATCCGTTCGAGGCTGCCGAGGAACGGCAGAAGGTTGGGACGATCGAACGTCGAGGCGATCGCCTCGCGCCAGCGGGCCTGGCGGAGGAGCGCGAAGTCGGCGACGTCGACCTCGTACTGCTTCGGCAGGTGGGCAAGCTTTACCAGGCCGGCGATCCCGTCGCCGGACCAGGCGGAGCCGTCGACGATCACCCGGTCGGCCATCGGCAGGAGGTCCTGCGCGGCGTGTGAGTCGAAGTGCGGCTCGCCCGGCCACCAGGCGGTGACCGGCAGGTCGTGGATCAGCAGCGGCGCCACCAGGCCGGAGAGGTGCTGACCGCTCTCGCCGCCGCAGGTCATGTAGACGAGCTCGGAGCAGGTCTCCGGCGCCGTCGCCGACGGCAGCATGCAGTGGGCCTCGATCTGGGCGTTGATCCAGGCCGGCCCATCCGGATCCGCCGACGAGACGATGATCGTCCGCGACGGGTGGCGGCCGGTGAGCCCCTCCACGATCGCGGCGACGCGCTCGCCGATCTCCCCCCGCCCCGCGATGACGACGAGGTTCATCACGCTCGAGCGGGCGGCGACGCGGCGCTCCTCGCCACCGTCCTCGCCGGGCGTGGTCAGCGAAATAGAGGACCAGATCTTCCCGAGCTCGACCTCGATCTGGGCGATGCTCCGAGCTCGCGAGGACCACCGTAGCGCGGGCTTGCCGATGATCGCCGACGGCACCTCGGCGGGTGTGATTGCCAGCGCCGGCGTCGGCGCTGGTCCGCTCATCTTGGCGACCTCGTCGCGCTCACAGGCGGCGCCAGCGGCGACCGTCGCGCTCGACCAGGTGCTCGGCCTCCTCAGGCCCCCAGGAGCCGGATGCGTAGTTCGGGAACTCCGGGGCCGGGCTGTCGAGCCAGGCATTGTGGATCGGGGTGCAGATGGACCAGGCCGCCTCGACCTCGTCGGCTCGGGTGAACAGCGACTGGTCGCCGAGCATCGAGTCGAGCATCAGCGTCTCGTAGGCGTCGGGCGTGTCGGCCGAGAAGGCCGCGCCGTAGGTGAAGTCCATCGTCACGGGCCGGATCTCCAGCCCAAGGCCCGGGACCTTCGAGTTGAAGCGCAGGAGGATGCCCTCGTCCGGCTGGACCCGGATGGCGAGGAGGTTTGGCTGGGGATCCGTGGCCGCGTCCTCGAACAGCCGATGCGGGACGTCGCGAAACTGGATCGCGATCTCCGTGGCGCGCTTCGCGAGCCGCTTGCCGGTGCGGAGGTAGAACGGAACGCCGGACCAGCGCCAGTCCTCGACCTGGAACCTCGCCGCGACGAACGTCTCGGTCTCCGAGAGGGGATCGACCTCCTTCTCCTCGCGGTAGCCCTTCGCGCCCTGGCCGCCGATCCAGCCCTTGGCGTACTGGCCTCGGACGATGTCGCGATGGACCTCGTGGAGCGTCGGGGGCGCGATCGCGCGGAGGACCTTGAGCTTCTCGTCGCGCAGCGCGTCGGCCTCGAACGTCGCCGGAGGCTCCATGGCCACCAGGCTCAGGAGCTGGAGGAGGTGGTTCTGGAGGACGTCGCGGACCGCGCCGGTCTCCTCGTAGAAGGCGCCGCGGTCCTCGACGCCGATCGACTCGGCCACCGTGATCTGAACGTTGTCCACGTAGCGCCGGTTCCAGAGCGGCTCGAAGATCCCGTTCCCGAACCGGAAGACCATCAGGTTTCGGACGGTCTCCTTCCCGAGGTAGTGATCGATGCGGTAGACCTGCGTCTCGCGGAAGACCCGGAGCATCTCGCGGTTCAGCTTCCGCGCCGAGTCGAGGTCTCGCCCGAAGGGCTTCTCGACGATGATCCGGCGCCACCCGCCGTCGTGCTTCTCGTGATCGAGCCCGCATCGCCCGATCTGCGAGACGATCTGGGGGAAGGCCGAGGGCTGGGTCGCGAGATAGAACAGGACGTTGTGGTCCGTGCCCATCTCGGTGTGCATCGACTCGAGGCGCTCGGACATCGAGTCGAACAGCGCGTTGTCCGCGAAGTCGCCCTTGATGTACGAGATCCGCGACAGGAAGTCCTTCTCCATGTCCGGCTCGAGCTGGATCCGGCAATGGATGTGCAGCGATCCGGCGACGTCCTCTCGGAAGGACTCGTCGTCGAAGGGCCGCCGCCCGACGGCCAGGAGCGCCCAGTCGGCGGGCAGGAGGTTCGTCCGCCAGAGCTGGGCGAGGGCGGGGAAGACCTTCCGGTGCGACAGGTCGCCCGTCGCCCCGAACAGGACCACCACGTGGGGATCCGGCACCCGCTCGAGCCGGAGGCCCTCGCGCAGCGGGTTCACGCCGTGGTGAGACGGGGCCCGGCGGCGCTTGCCGTTCCTCGCCAGGCGCTCCTCGCGGATGGGGAGCGCGCCGGGTCCCGGCACCGCGACGGTCGGCGCATCCTTCGGGACCTTGGGACGTGGCGCCTGCTTGGGTTCGGGTGTCGTCGGAGCCTTCGCGGCGGACTTAGGCGGCGCCTTGGTCGACGCCTTCGCCGGCGCCTTCGCCGGCGCCTTCGCCGGCGCCTTGGTCGTGGCCATCGCTACTCGGTCTTCACCGCGTGCCCACCGAACTCGTTCCGGAGGGCCGCGAGGACCTTCGCGCCGTAGGAGTCGTCCTGGCGCGAACGGAAGCGCGTCAGCAACGACAGGGTGATGACCGGCGCTGGAACGTCGCGGTCGATCGCCTCCTGGACGGTCCAACGCCCCTCGCCCGAGTCGGCGACCCAGCCCTTGAGATTCGTCAGGTCGGGGCCGTTGCGCTCGAACGCGTCGACGGCCAGCTCCAGGAGCCAGGACCGGACGACGGAGCCGTGATTCCAGAGCTCCGCGATCTTCCCGAGGTCGAGCTGGTACTCGCTCGCGTGCATGATCTCGAAGCCCTCGGCGTAGGCCTGCATCAGCCCGTACTCGATGCCGTTGTGGACCATCTTCACGTAGTGCCCGGCGCCGGGCGGGCCGGCGTGGAGGTAGCCGTTCTCGGGGGCCAGCGAGCGGAACGCCGGCTCGATCGGCTCGACCGCCTCGCGATCGCCGCCGACCATGAGGCAGAAGCCGTTCGCGAGGCCCCAGATGCCGCCGCTGGTCCCGGCATCGACGTAGTGGACGCCGTGCTCCTTGAGCTCGGCGTGGCGCCGGACGTCGTCGTGGAAGTTGGTGTTGCCGCCATCGACGATCGTGTCGCCTGGCTCGAGGTGCTCGAGCAGGTCGCGGATCTGCTCCTCGGTGGCGTCGCCGGCAGGGACCATGATCCAGGCCACACGAGGCTTGGCGAGCTTCGAGACGAGCTCCTCGACGCTGCTCGCGGCGGTCAGGTCGTGCCCGGCTGCGTGCTCCTCCTGAGCCAGCTCGACGGCCTTCTCGACCGTGCGGTTGTAGGCCACCACGCCATGGCCGTCGCGGACGAGCCGGCGGACCATGTTCGCGCCCATTCGACCGAGCCCGATGAATCCGATCTGCATCGCTTCCTCCTCAGCCGAGCGCGCGCCGGATGGCCTGCTCGAGGGTCCTCAGGTCGGCGGCGAGGTCGGCGCCGAGGTGGACGTGGATCACGGGCCGGTCGGCGGCCCGGAGCGCCTCGCGGTCGCCGCGGGCCTGGGCATCGATGAGCCGGCCGAAGGTGTAGGGCCAGCCCGGGATCTGGCGATCGACCGGGTGGTCCGAGGTCAGCTGCAGAAAGACGCCGGTCGGCGGGCCGCCCTTGTGAAGCTGACCCGTCGAGTGGAGGAAGCGCGGCCCGTAGCCGGCCGTGGTGGCGACTTTGGTGGTCGCGAAGGCCTCGCGGATGGCGGCGATGCGCTCGTCGACCGCGGCCCCCGGGGCGACGAACGCCTGGATCGCGACGTAGCTCGGCGGCTGGAGGGCGTCGAGGGTCGGAGAGAGCAGGGTCGCGAGGCTCTCGGCGTCGTGGACCGCGACGCGGATCCCGCCGTCGTCCTCGCCCGTCGCGTCGCCATCGCTGCCGCTCGCCTCGTCGCCGACGGCGGCGAGGACACGACGCGTGCGCTCCTTGGCGTCCTCGACGTTCGGCTGGTCGAACGGGTCGATGCCGAGGACGGCCCCGGCGATCGCGGTCGCGACCTCCCAGCGAACCATCTCGCCGGCGATGTCGATCGGGTCGTCGAGCTCGATTCGGATGACCGGCTGGCCGGCCTTCGCCAGCTCGTCCGCGCGATCCGCGGCCTCGCCGCGCTCGCCGGCGACCGACAGCGCCACGAACACCCGGTCCGGCCCGTAGGTGCTCGGGTCCCGGGGTGGCTCCAGGTCGATCGGCACCACGCCGACGCCGTGCTTGCCCGTCGATTCCGCGATGAGCTGCTCGGCCCACGCCCCGAAGCTGGCGATCGGTGGGTCGGCGAGGATCGTCAGCTTGTCGCGGCCGGCGAGGGCCAGGCCGCCCATGACCAGCCCGAGCTGCAGCCCGGGGTTCGTCGAAGCGTCCGGCTCGCGACACAGCCCCAGCATCGCCTCGCCCGCCGCGAGGAGCGAGTCGAGGTCGAGACCGATGAGCGACGCCGGCACGAGGCCGACGTAGGTCAGCGCCGCGTAGCGCCCGCCGATGTCCGGCGGGTTCAGGAACTCGCCGCGGAGGTCGTCGTGATGGGGGATCGCGTCGATGCTCTTCCCGGGATCCGAGATCGCGACGAAGAACTCGCCGGGTTGCTGGTCGTCCTCGTCGCGCTCCACGAGGGCCGTCTCGATCCTCGCCCACGCGTCGGCCTGGAACGCCAGCGGCTCGGTCGTCGTGCCGGACTTGCTGGCCACGATCCAGAGCGTCTCGAGCGGATCAAGGTCGTCGACGGTGGCCGCGACGGCCGCCGGGTCGGTCGAGTCGAGGACGCGCAGCGCGAGATAGCCCTCGGTCGTGCCGAAGGTGCGGTGGAAGACGTCGGGGGCGAGGCTGGAGCCGCCCATGCCCATCACGACCGCGCTGTCGAAGCCCGCCTCGATGGCGCCGTTGCCGAAGCCCTCGAGGGCCGGGATCTGGAGCGTGAAGTGCGACGGAGCGTCCAGCCAGCCGAGCCGGTCGGCGATGCTCGCCGCGACGTCGGGATCGTCCGTCCAGAGCGAGGTGTCGCGATCGAACAGGCGCTCCGCCCATCGCTCATCGGTGGCACGGGCGATCAGCTCGTCGACGGCCGCCTGCTCACCGGCGGGAAGCTGCACGTCCATCCGGGCGCCCATTCAGCGGCCCTCACCGGCTGCGGCCCCGGCCGTGGCACCGGCCGGCAGCTCAATGACGGGCGCGTCGGCCGCGGCGCCGCTCGAGGCGGCGCCCTCGCCCATCTCGGCAGCCTCGATCGCGAGGACCTTGTCGAGGCGACGACGGTGGCGAGACTCGCCGCTGAAGCTCGCGGCGAGGAAGGCCAGCGCGCACTCGAGGGCCGGCTCCGGCCCGATCACGCGAGAGCCCAGGGTTAGGATGTTCATGTCGTCGTGCTCCACGCCCTGATGTGCGGAATAGGTGTCGTGGGCCACCGCGGCGCGGACGCCCCGGAGCTTATTCGCCGCGATGCTCGCTCCCACGCCGGAGCCGCAGACGAGGATTCCCCGCTCGACGTCGCCGTCCCGGACCGCGCTCGCGAGGCGCCGGGCGAAGTCCGGGTAATCGTCGTTCGGGTCGGAGCCGTCGCCGCCGAGATCCACGAGCTCGTCGCCGGGTCTCGCGGCCGCGACGCGCCGGAGGAGCTCGGCCTTGAGGGCCGCTCCCGCGTGATCCGCCGCAAGCCCGATCCGCATCAGGAGTGGCCCGGATCCGACGCGCCGGTGCGATCAACGCCCGACTCGCCCTCGTCGATCGACGGATGGTCGCCGCCGTTCCCGCCGCCGTGCCCCAGACCCAGCCCGGCCGGCTGGTGCCCGGGATCGAGCGTCGCGACGCGCCCGCGGAGGCCGTCGCGAACGACCCGCCGCGCGACGTCCGCCACACGATCGGCGGTGAACCCGAGCTTCTCGAAGATCGTGCCGGCGGGTGCGGAGGCGCCGAAATGGTCGATCCCGAGGATCGCCCCCTCGTCGCCTGCGTAGCGCTCCCAGCCGAGCGTCGCGCCGGCCTCGATGGTGACGCGCTTCCGGACCGCGGCCGGCAGCACGGACTCACGGTAGGCCGCGTCCTGGGCATCGAACGCCGCCCAGCAGGGCAGCGAGACGACGCGTGCACCGATCGAATCTCGCTCGATCGCCTCTGCGGCGGCGAACGCCAGCTGGAGCTCCGAGCCCGTCGCGATGAGCAGCACGTCCGGCGCCTTGCCGTCGCCTTCGCCGCTCGCGGGGCGCAGGACATACCCGCCGCGGGCCACGCCATCGCGCGCCAGCTCCTGCGTGCCTTCGAGCGTCGGCAGCTTCTGGCGGGTCAGCGCCAGCGCCACCGGCCCGTCCCGTCGCGAGACTGCCAGCCGCCAGGCCTCGATGGCCTCATTCGCGTCGCCGGGCCGCACGAACCACAGGTTCGGCATCGCCCTTAGGGCCGCGTAGTGCTCGATCGGCTGGTGCGTCGGGCCGTCCTCGCCAAGGCCAACGGAGTCGTGCGTCCAGATGTAGACCACGTGGAGCCCGGCGAGCGACGCCAGCCGGACGGAGCCGCGCATGTAGTCGCTGAAGTTGAGGAACGTGCCGGCGTAGGGGATGAACCCGCCGTGATACGCGATCCCGTTGGCGACGCCGCCCATCGCGTGCTCGCGGACGCCGAACCACAGGTTTCGGCCGGCTTCTCCGGCCTCGAACGGGTCCTCCTCCTTGATCAGGGTCAGGTTCGACTCCGACAGGTCGGCCGAGCCGCCGAACAGCTCCGGCACGGGCGCGGCCAGCGCCTGGATCGACGCCTGACTCGCCTGCCGCGTGGCGAAGTCCTCCCCGACGGCGTACGAGGGCAGCGCGGAGAAGGCGTCGTCGCGCAGCTGCCCGTCGAGCCGGCGCCGCAGCTCTGCCGCCTCGGCGGGGAACGCCTTGGCGTAGGCCGCGAGGCGCTCCTCCCACTGCTCGGAGACCTTGTCGCCGCGCCGGCCCGAATCGCCGAACAGCTCGCCAACCTCGTCGGGGACGAGGAACTGCGCGTCGGGGTCCCAGCCGTAGGCCTCCTTGGTCAGCTTGACCTCGTCGGGCCCGAGCGGTGAGCCATGGGCCTTCTGGGTGTCCTGCTTGTTGGGGCTGCCGAAGCCGATGTGGGTCCGGACGGCGATCAGCGATGGCCGGTCCTCCGCACGTGCGTCCTTGATCGCCGCATCGATCGCCTCGATGTCGTTGCCGTCCTCGACCCGGCTGGTGCCCCAGCCGTACGCATCGAAGCGCTTGACGACATCCTCCGACCAGGCCATCTCGGTCGGGCCGTCCAGTTGGATGTGGTTGTCGTCGTAGAGGACGATCAGCCTGCCCAGCCGGAGGTGACCGGCGAGGCTTGCGGCTTCCGACGCGATGCCCTCCTGGAGGTCGCCGTCCGAGGCGAGGGCGTACGTCCGGTGATCGATGATCTCGTGCCCCGGCCGGTTGAACTCGCGGGCCAGCCGCCGCTCCGCGATCGCCATCCCGACCGCGTTCGCGAAGCCCTGGCCCAGCGGGCCGGTCGTCGCCTCGACGCCCGGCGTCAGCCCGTGCTCCGGATGGCCCGGCGTCTGCGAGCCCCACTGCCGGAAGCTCTGGAGCTGCTCGATCGGCAGGTCGTAGCCCGTCAGGTGGAGGAGCGAGTACAGGAGCATCGAGGCGTGGCCCGCCGAGAGCACGAACCGATCCCGGTCCGGCCAGTGCGGATCCTCCGGGGAGTGGCGCAGATGGCGCGTCCACAGGACGTAGGCCATCGGGGCCGCGCCCATCGGCGCTCCGGGGTGCCCGGAGTTCGCCTTCTGGACGCCGTCCATCGAAAGGGTCCGGATCGTGTCGATCGCGAGCCGTTCGAGGCTGGGCAGCATCGCGGTGAATCGTAGCGCCGCGCTCGTCACTCGGCCTTGAGAACGCGGGCGCATCGCTACCATCCGCGTTGTGACGGCCCCCAACCCGACGTCCACGGCACAGACGTCGCCCGTCCGCCGTGCTCCCGTGCGGGTCCTGGTCCTCGGTGACCTCGTCCTCGACGTCGTCCTCCAGGCGGCCCAGCCCATCGAGAGCGGGACGGACGTTCCCGGCCGCGTGGAGATCCGCCAGGGCGGCTCGGCGGCGAACGCCGCGCGCTGGCTCGCCCGGCTTGGCGTGCGGTCGCAGCTCGTCTGCGCGATCGGGCGCGACGGGGCGGGCCGCTCGCTGGTGGCCCAGCTCCGACGGGATTCCGTCGAGGTCCGCGCAGTCCGCATTGCCGGCCATCGAACCGGGCGGATCGGGGTCCTCGTCGCGCCGTCCGGCGAACGATCGTTCGTCGCGGACAGGCGAGCCGCCACCCGCATGACCCCTGCCGACCTGAAGCCCGAGTGGTTCGACGGGGTCGACCTCATCCACCTGCCGGCGTACTCGCTCCTGGTCGAGCCGCTTGGCTCCGCCGCGATCCGCGCCGTCGAGCTCACGCGAGCCCGGGGCGCCCGCGGGGCCAAGGTGGCCGTCGACCTCGCGTCCGTCGGCCCGTTGCTGACGCACGGCCGGCGCCAGGCCCGCGAGCTCGTGGCCAGCCTGCGACCCGACCTGGTGTTCGCGACCGAGTCGGAGGCCGAAGCGCTGGTCGGCCGCGCCGGCGCCGAGGGGCTGCTGGAGCACACCGGAGTCGCCGTGATCAAGCGCGGGCCCCGCGGCGCCAGGGTCTTCGCGCGGGTCGATCACGGGCAGGCCGAGCCCGAGCCGCCGCTGCGCTTCGACATCGCCACGGAGGCGGTCCCGGCGGACGACACCACGGGTGCCGGCGACGCGTTCGACGCCGGGTTCATCGCCGGCTGGCTCGGCGCGCTCGCGACAGGGCATACCGGCGCGGACGCGCTCCACCGCGCGACGTTGCATGGCCACCGAACCGCGGCCCGGCACCTCCGCAGCCCGCGGTCCGAGCTGCCGCCCGGGTGAGCGCCGGCACGGGCTCCGTCCTGGAGCGCCTGGACGTCTCGCCCGAGGTCGCTGCGGCCCTCGCCGAAGGCAGTCCGGTCGTGGCTCTCGAGTCGACGCTCATCAGCCACGGGCTGCACTACCCGTTCAACCTCGAGGTCGCCAAGGCCTCCGAAGCGGCGGTCCGCGAATCCGGTGCGGTGCCTGCCACCGTCGCGATCCAGGACGGCCGGCTCCGAGTCGGCTTGGCTGCCGCTGCGCTCGAAGCCCTCGCGACGGCGCCCCGAGGGACGGTGATGAAGGCGGCTCGCCCGTCGCTCGGCGTGGCCATCGCTCGCGGCGGCTGGGCGGCGACGACGATCTCCGCAACCCTGATCGCGGCCCACGCGGCCGGCATTCGCGTCTTCGGGACGGGCGGGATCGGCGGCGTCCACGCCGCCACGAGGGCCAGCCCCACGTCGTTCGATGTCTCGTCGGACCTCGACGAGCTGGCGCGCACGCCGATCGCGGTCGTCTGCTCCGGCCCGAAAGCGATTCTCGACGTCCCGAACACCCTCGAGGTCCTCGAGACGCGCGGCGTGCCGGTCGTGGCGCTGGGGCAGGAGGAGCTGCCGGGGTTCTACGCCCGGAGCGCGGGCATCCCGGCTCCGCATTCCGTCCCCGACCTCGCGGCCGCGGCCGAGCTCATCGGGGCGCATCTCGGACTCGGGCTCGGCTCGGGGGTGCTGCTGTGCGTGCCGGTGCCCGCAGACGTGGCCCTGCCCGCCGACGTGGCCCGCGACGCCGTCGAGCGTGCGAACGCCGACGCGGAGGCCGCGGGCGTCCATGGCCCAGAGCTGACGCCGTGGCTCCTCGCCCGGATCGCCGAGATCACCGACGGCGCCTCGGTGCGAGCGAACACCGCATTGATCGTCAACAACGCTCGAGTGGCGGGCCGCCTGGCCGTCGCGCTCATTGCTGCCTCGGCGGAGCGTCGATAGACTCGGCCGGCGAGCGCCGCTCGCTGCGGACACGTCGCGCCTGGAGGCCCGATGCGGATCTACGAGGGAAGTCCCCGAAAGGACTGGGAAGAGGTCCTTCGCTCGGTCGGCGCCCACCTTGACGAGCGCGGGATGCGCGGCCTGGTGTTCCTGGAGAGCGAGACCGGGCTGATCGTGCAGGGCACCTCGGTCTCGACCGGCGCGGGTTCTGCATGGGGCGAGTCGATGGGCACTGCGAGGCGCGAGACCCTGACGCTCGACGACGACCAGGTGGGGGCCTTCATGGACGAGGCGCTTGCCCGTCGCGGCCAGGCGCCGGAATCGACGCTCCGACACTACGAGGAGCAGCTTCGCGTCATCGGGCGCTTCCTCGACGACCGGAAGCCGCGCGACGTCCTGCTGTTCGAGGTCGACGGCGCGTACATCGCCCGGCTCATCGTCACCGGACAGGGCGGCGTCAAGAGCGAGCTCGTCGAGTTCACCCCGGACGACATCGCCGACATGATCGCCAAGGGCCCCGACCTTCGGCGACCCGACACCCCGGCCAAGCCGGGCTGATCAGGAGGTACCTCCGTGAAAGCGCTCAAGACCGTCGCTGTCGCCCTGGGGATCACCCTCGGCGCGATCCTCGTGATCCCGCTCCTCGTCCTGGCGGGCCTTTTCGTGTGGCTCAAGCTCACCGAGGAGGATGACGAAGAGGCCCTCGAGCTCGACGAGGACGTCTGATCGACGCCCCATCACCACCCGAACCGGGCACGACGCCCGCCGGCGATCCGGCGGGCGTTTCCGCGCTCCGGCGGCCGAACGGGCGCGGGCGTGCGACGGCGCCAGGCCGAACACCACCACCGGAGCGGCCCCACTCCACCGTTCGCGATCGCCGGCTGGCCGAGGCCGGGGTGGTCGTCGTCATGGCCTTCTGGGCCGCAAACTTCATCGTCGTCAAGGCCGCGAACGAGCAGATCCCGCCGGTCACGTTCGCGTTCCTACGCTTTGGGCTGGCGGCGATCACGCTGCTCGCGATCCTGCGATGGCGCGAAGGCCCGCTGGGCCTCCCGGGCCGCGACGCCCTCCCGATCCTCGGCCTCGGCGCCCTCGGCTTCGGCGTCTACCAGATCCTCTGGGCGACCGCGCTCCAGGACATCCCCGCCGGCGATTCGGCGCTCCTCATCGCGACGACACCGGTGATCACCGCCCTCCTCGCCGTCCTCAGCGGCGCCGACGTCCTGACCCGGACGAAGCTGCTCGGCACCCTGGTTTCGTTCACCGGTGTCGCGATCATCGTGTCCGCCGGCCACGGGATCACCCTCGGTGGCGCGCTGGTCGGTGATGCGCTGACGCTGCTCGCCGCCGTGTGCTGGTCCGTGTACACGGCCTTCGGCGCCCCGATCCTGCGTCGCCATTCGCCGCTCCGGACCACGGCCTGGGCGATGGTCGGCGGCTCGCTCGTGCTGCTCGTCCCGGGCGGCTTCCAGGCCGTCGGCGTCGACTGGGGAGGCGTCGGCAGCGACGCCTGGACCGGTCTGCTGTTCTCCGCGTTCATCCCGGCCGGGATCGCGAACGTGGTCGTCTTCAGCGCCATCCGACTCCTGGGCCCGACCCGGATCACGGTCTTCCAGTTCCTCGTGCCGTTCATGGCGGTCCTCATGGGTGCGGCGTTCCTGGCCGAGCCGGTCCGGCTCGACCAGCTGCTCGGCGGGCTGGTGATCGTCGTCGGCGTCGCCATTGCCCGTACCGATCGCGTGACCGCGTTCGGCGGCTGGCTTCGGGAGCGCCTCCCGGCCTGAAAGTCGGAGCAACGAATCGCGCCTCCGTGGCGCCATACCCTTCGAACCGGCCACCCAGGCCGGAGAGGGTGAGGGGCCATGGACCGGGTGACGCTGGTCGAGCGGGCGGGGAGGGGCGATCACGACGCCTTCACCACGCTCGCCTCGAGCGCGGCGCATCGGATGGACGGGGCCGCGCGACTCATCCTCAGGGACCCGGAGCTCGCGCGCGACGCGGTCCAGAACACCCTGGTGCGAGCCTGGAGGGACCTGCCCGGACTTCGTGATCCGAGCCGGTTCGATGCCTGGCTCCACCGCCTCCTGGTGAACAGCTGCCTCGACGAGGCCCGCCGCAAGCGGCGCCGCCCCATCGAGGTCGAGATCCTGGAGATCGACGAACCCACGCGTGCCGACTCGTCCCGCGAGCTGGCCGACCGGGACCTCGTGGAGCGAGCGCTCAATCGGCTGGAGCCGGATCACCGGGCGCTCGTCGTTCTCCACTACTACCTCGGCTATCCGCTGCCCGAGGCCGCGACCCTCGTCGGGATCTCACTCCCGGCGGCCAAGTCGCCGCTCCACCGGGCGATGCAAGGGCTTCGACGTGCGATGGTCGATCCCGCGGCCGTTCCCGACTTCCAGGGAGGGCGTGCCCGATGACGACCTTCGACCGCTTCGATCCCTTCGAGCGCCGGATCGGCGCCGCGATGGACGACATCGCCGGCACGCGCCCGCTCGACTACCTCGACGACGTCTTCCGGCAGACCGCGCGCACGGCGCAGCGGCCTCGCTGGTCCTTCCCCGAAAGGTGGTTCAACGTGGACACGACCCTCGCCCGACCGGCGCCATTCGGTCGGCGGATTCCATTCCGAGCGCTCTTCGTCCTGGCCGCGCTGCTCGCGGTCGTCCCGACGACGGCCTTCTACGTCGGCACCCAGAAGCGACTCCCGCCGCCCTACGGTCCGGCCGCCAACGGCCAGATCGTATTCGGAATGGAGGGCGACCTCTACGCACTCGACAGCCTGACCGACGAACCGCGTCTCCTTCTCCAGGCGGACGGGGATCTGGGCGGCGTCGGGAACTCCCCCGACGGACAACTGATCGCGTACGACAACGTGGTCAGCGGTGCCAATCACATCTGGGTTGCCGATGCCGATGGCCGCAACCCACGGCAGGTACTGGACAGGGCGGCCACGGGGCACAGCGTCGCGTGGGCGCCCAACAGCCAGTCGCTGGCCATCGTCACGCATGCAACTCGCCCGGAGCTCTGGGTCGCCCCGGCGAACGGGTCGGGCGCTCGCCTGCTGCAGCTTGACGGGCTCGATCCATGGGAAGCGATCTGGGACCCCCGGCAGGCCGGCATCCTGCTGGTCCGAGCAGAGCAGAAGCTCACCAATGAGGTCGATTTGTACTACGTCGACCTCAATGGGAAGCTGCTGACGAAGATCGACATGACTGGATCGATGCACAACGGCGCCGAGTATGAGTTCTCGCATATCCAGTTCTCGCCCGACGGCAGCGCGATCGCCTACAACTCCGTGGAGGCCCAGGAGCCGCCCGTCAACCGGTTCCGGACGCACGTCATGAACCGCGATGGCACGGGCGATCGCGCCATTCCGGCACCCCTCGCGTCGAGGTACAGCCAGGCCTGGGCCATCTTCTCGCCAGACGGTACGTGGCTCGCGATGGAGTCCTGGGTGACGCAGGCCGACAACACGGCCGTGAACCAAGTCGCCATCGCGCCCGCCGATGGGTCGGCGACAGCGCGCTGGATCGGCCCGCAGAAGGCCGGCCAAGGCATCGTCAAGTCCTGGTCACCCGACGGCACACGCCTGCTGCTTTGCTTCTGTGACATCGGCGAGGTCTACGCGGCCGATCCGGTGACTGGAACCTACGACCGGATCCCCGGTGCAACCGACCTGCCGGACTGGCAACGCCTGGCTCGTTGATCGTCGTCCCGTAGGCCGACTCAGGCGTCGACTCGCTTGAGCATGATCACGTTGGTCTCGAGGTAGCCCGCCGAGCGGTAGAGCTGGCGGGCTGCCTCGTTGTCGCCGAAAACGTGGAGCGACACGCCGAGGCAACCGTGGTCTCGGGCGTAGGCGTCGAACTCCACGAGGGCCAGGCGGGCGTAGCCTTGGCGCCGGTGGGCCGGATCGACCGCGAGGTCGTAGATGAACACGACCCGCCCGACGTCTCGGGTCTCAATCGTGTACCAAGCGTAGCCGACCTTCTCGCCGGCGTCATTGACCATCGACCGGATTTCGTGGCCCACGGTATGGCGGCCATCCGGGAGGAGCTTCGCGAACTCCCGTTCGGCGAGCACGTCGGCGTTCTCTTCGGGATAGTTGCCGGCCTTGACCTTCTCGGCGGCGTACTCGCGCTTGGTCGTCTCGCGCCAGGCCTGGAAGGTCGCCTCGTCCATGGGTTCGAGCCGAAACATCTGCCCTCGCTCGCCTCCATCGGCGCCGCCACCATGCGCTTCGTCATTGCCTGTCGGGGCCGTTTTCGGTAGCATTCGAAAAACCCCCGGAGGCGCCCGACCGATGTCGAAGTATGTCTTTGTGACCGGAGGCGTGACCTCCTCGCTCGGGAAGGGCATCACCGCCGCGAGCATCGGGCGGCTGCTGAAGGCCCGGGGTCTCAAGGTCTCCATCCTCAAGCTGGATCCGTACATCAACGTGGATCCGGGGACGATGTCGCCGTACCAGCACGGCGAGGTCTTCGTGACCGACGACGGGGCCGAGACTGACCTCGACCTCGGGCACTACGAGCGCTTCATCGAAGAGAACCTGACCCAGCTCTCCAACGTGACCACGGGCCGCATCTACCAGGCCGTGATCGCGAAGGAGCGGCGCGGCGACTACCTCGGCGGCACCGTCCAGGTTATCCCGCACATCACCAACGAGATCAAGGAGCGGATGGCCCGCGTGGCCCGCGACGGCGCGCCGGACGTGGTCATTGTCGAGGTCGGCGGGACCGTGGGCGACATCGAGTCGCTGCCATTCCTCGAGGCCATCCGCCAGATGCGCAAGGACGTCGGGCGCGCCAACGTCCTGTATGTCCACGTGACGCTGCTGCCGGCGCTGGCCGCCACGGGCGAGCTCAAGACGAAGCCCACCCAGCACTCCGTCAAGGAGCTCCGCGGGATCGGCATCCAGCCCGACGTCATCGTCCTCCGCTCGGACCATGAGGTGCCCGACGAGATCCGCGAGAAGATCGCACTGTTCACCGACGTCGCGACGGACGCGGTCATCCCGGCGCCGACCGCGGAGACGATCTACGAGGTCCCCCTCCAGTTCGAGGACTTCGGGCTGGGGAAGCTCATCGTCCGGGAGCTGTCGCTCGGCGATCCGGAGGCGCCCCCGGACCTGACCGGCTGGCGAGCGCTCGTCGAGCGCATCAAGCGCGACAAGCCGGCACTGGAGATCGCCCTCGTGGGCAAGTACATCGAGCTGCCGGACGCGTACCTCTCGGTCACCGAGGCGCTCAAGCACGCCGGCTGGGCCCACGACGTTGACGTCAAGATCCGCTGGGTCGACTCCGAGACGCTCTCGAAGGAGACGCTCCACGCGGCCCTCGACGGCGCGGCCGGCGTCGTCGTCCCGGGCGGGTTCGGGCATCGCGGCATCGAGGGCAAGGTCCTCGCGGCGCACTTCGCTCGCGACCACTCCGTGCCCTACCTCGGCCTGTGCCTGGGCCTCCAGTGCGCCGTGATCGAATTCGCCCGCGAGGTCGTTG
>JBKKDM010000186.1:0-3177 GCA_046707905.1 Candidatus Limnocylindrales bacterium | reverse complement strand
CGCTGGACTCGTTCGTGGAGATCGGGCTCGGCTACCTGTCCCTGGAGCGCCCGGCCGGCACGCTGTCGGGCGGCGAGGCTCAGCGGACCAAGATGATCCGACACCTCGGGTCGGCGCTGACCGATATCACCTACGTCTTCGACGAGCCGACGATCGGCCTCCACCCGCACGACATTCAGCGGATGAACGAGCTGCTGCTCCGGCTGCGGGACAAGGGCAACACCGTCCTGATGGTCGAGCACAAGCCGGAGGCCATCGCGATCGCGGATCACGTAGTCGATCTCGGGCCCGGCGCAGGCAAGGCCGGCGGCACGATCACGTTCGAGGGGACGGTCGAGCAGCTCCGAGCCAGCGACACGATCACCGGCCGCCACATCGACGACCGGGCCTCGCTGAAGCCGTCCGTCCGGACGTCGAAGCAGGCGCTCGAGATCCGTGACGCATCCACGAACAACCTGCAGGACGTCGACGTCGACATCCCGCTCGGCGTGCTGGTCGTCGTCACCGGCGTCGCCGGCTCCGGCAAGAGCTCCCTCATCCACGGCTCCGTCGCCAAGCGGGAGGGCGTCGTCGCGATCGACCAGGGCGCGATCCGGGGCTCGCGACGCAGCAACCCGGCGACCTACACGGGCCTGCTGGACCCGATCCGGACCGCCTTCGCCAAGGCCAGCGGGGTCAAGCCCGCGCTGTTCAGCGCCAACTCCGAAGGTGCCTGCCCGGTCTGCAACGGCAACGGGCTGATCTACACCAGCCTCGGGATCATGGCCGAGGTCGCCACGACCTGCGAGGAGTGCGAGGGCAAGCGGTTCCGCCCGGAGGTCCTGCAGTACAAGCTCGCCGGCCGGGACATCACCGAGGTCCTGGCGATGACCGTCGCGGAGGCCGAGGCGTTCTTCGGCGAGGGCCAGGCCCGGGTTCCCGCCGCGCACGCGATCCTGCGCCGGCTCGCCGACGTCGGTCTCGGGTATCTCACGCTCGGCCAGGCTCTGACCACGCTTTCCGGCGGCGAGCGCCAGCGCCTCAAGCTGGCGACCCACATCGGCGAGAAGGCCGGGGTCTACGTCCTCGATGAGCCGACGAGCGGGCTCCACCTTGCGGACGTCGAGCAGCTCCTGGGCCTGTTGGACCGCCTGGTGGATGCCGGGAAGTCGGTGATCGTGATCGAGCATCACCAGGCCGTCATGGCCCACGCGGACTGGATCATCGACCTCGGACCGGGGGCCGGCCACGACGGCGGCAGGATCGTGTTCGAGGGGACGCCGGCGGACCTCGTCGCCGATCGCTCGACACTCACCGGCCAGCACCTCGCCGCGTATGTGGGCGCCGATTGAGCCGCGCCGGCCCAAGGCTCGAAGGGAGACCAGCATGAACAACCGGCTCAGCGTGACCTCGGTCAAGGTCCTCGACCAGGACGAGGCGCTCGACTTCTACGTCAACAAGCTGGGCCTCGAGAAGGGCCAGGACATCAAGCAGGGCCCGTTCCGCTGGCTGACCGTCCGCTTCCCGAATGAGCCAGGGGTCGAGATCTTCCTCGAGGAGCCCGGGCCGCCCGTCCACGACGAGGCGACCGCCGAGCTGCTCCGCGAGCTGATCGCGAAGGGCGCGATGGGCTCGCTCGTGATCGAGACGGACGACGCCCGGGCGCTCTACGAGCAGCTCAAGGAGCGAGGCGTCACCGATTTCACCCAGGAGCCGATGGACCACTTCTACGGCACCGACATGGGCATCCGCGACCCGTTCGGCAATGGCATCCGGATCCTCCAGCCGAAGAAGCGGCCGAAGAAGACCGGAGCGGGGTAGGCCCGACCCCGCCCTGCCTACGGTGTGACGACGAGCGTCGCCGGAACGCTGACGTTCCCCGCGGCGTCGACGGCGTAGAGCATGTAGGTCACCGGGACCTTGGTCTTTCCGCCGAGGCGGTCGTGCCAGACCGTCCCGAGAATGTCGACGCCCGCCTGGCAGAGGGTGCCCTTCCAGAGGCCATCTCGGTAGAGGCTGTAGCCCGCGACGCCAACGGCGTCGTACGAGGCGACCCAGCCAAGCGTGATGGCACCGCCCTTGGTCCGGCTGATCACCCGGAAGCTCCCGGGCTGGGTGGGCGCGACCGTGTCCGGGGCCTCGCTCGTCGGGCCCGCACACCCGCCTGCAGTCACGCCGAGCACCGGCGTCGCCGCCAGCGGCGTCAGGAGCGCCGCCAGCACGAGCGGCACGATGCACGCACGGGCAATGAACCGCTTCACCGAATACGCCATGTCTGCCTCCTTGCCAACTGGATACCAAGCAGACGCACGGATGCCACGGAACGCATCGTCGCAGGCCTGGCCTCGGCGATGCACGGTGCGAGTCAACGGCGGAGGCGGGGCCAAGCTGCGGCGATCAGGCCGACCCGCAGGAGCGCCAGGGCGGACGGATGGGCAGGGCGTAGCCGGACCAGAAGACTGCCTCAATCTGGATCATGCGACGGCGAGCACGGCTCCAGAGCGGCGTCCCCGCCACAGCAACCAACCGCCCCACGCGACCACTGCGGTAACACCCGCGTATCCGACGAGTGTCGCGGCGAACGCATCGGGACTCAACGGATCCCACCACTGGCTCTGTCCGAACGTTGAACTGGCGCGCCCGACAGGTGTCGGACGCGCGTTAGCAACCTACCGGGTTCCGATCGAGGGCCGCGATGAGTGGATCGCCGCGGCGAGGCGGTTAGGATGAGGGACGGGTACTTGCGCGGCGTCCCGTCGCGGCCCGCGACCCGCTGGTCCTGGCCGCTTGCTAGTCACCGCCCGGGTGCATAGATCCCAACATGCCGGGAATGAGCCAACATGCCGGGACGCTGGTGAGCATCGACGGGCTGGGCGCGGAGACTTGCCGCAAATTCCCTAACGGTTGTGCTTACCCCGATGAGCGACGTAGGCGGCCTGCGCCTTCCCGGGATCAGGATCTGCCTCAAGGCGTTCATAGAGCCACTGCCACCATTCGCCGATATTCGGGTTTGTGTTATCCGTCCGCTCCGCCTCGACCCACCGTCGGAGGCGGGACCACGATCCACGGACCCAGCCCCCGACCATCCGGTCGAGCATGTGGAGGTCCACGACGCCTTCGTAGACCATGGAGCCCCACATCTCGCACGCGCTGTCCACTGCAAGAGCGGCGTCAAGCATGGCCGGGTCTCGACGGATG
>JBKKDM010000185.1:0-21374 GCA_046707905.1 Candidatus Limnocylindrales bacterium | reverse complement strand
AGACCATGTACACGAGGCCGTTGACCAGGAACGCCTCCGGCCCGAGGATCGTGAAGAGGGGGCCGGCGACGGCGAACCCGGCGAGAAGTCCTGCCAGCGTGGCCGCCTCGAAGCGGGCGACGGTCTTCCCCCGCAATCCCTCGTCCATCGCAGTCGCGACGGCGATGAAGCCGAGGATGGATGGGATGCTCGCCGCGGTCGCCGCGCCCTCGAGCAGCCGGGTGCCGAGGATGAGCGGGATGTTGACCGTCGCCCAGGTGATCACGACGGCGATCAGGCCGAAGATGGGGCCCCATTGCATGACCTGCCAGTGGCCGCGGCGGTCGGACAGGATCCCGAACAGCGGCGACAGGACGAGCTCGGAGAGGTAGAACGCGGCGGCGATCAGCGCGAACGTGAACTCGTTCGGAATCTCCGACCGCGGCAGGCCGAGCGCCTGGTCGAGGACTCCGTGGTGCTGGTCGAGCCTCGCGAGGTAGAACGTCAGCATCGCGCCGGTGAGCCCGGTGCTGAAGCGCAGCGTGAAGGTGCCGGCCAGCACGGCCCACAGCGATCGATTCATGGGGTCGAAGCGTAGCGGCCCCACCGACGGGAGCGAGATGTGCCACGGCGGCGAGATTCGCCGCTCCCCCGGACCCTATGATCATTCGAACGCCTGGCAGCGCTGAGGGAGGACTGGCCGTGGGCCGCGTCGCCATCGTCACCGATTCCGCCTCGGACTTCGATCCCGCGAGGGCCACCTCGCTGGGGATCTCGATCGTCCCGCTCCTGGTCACCTTCGGGAACGACACGTTCTCGGCGGGCCTGGACCTGTCGCGCGAGGACTTCTGGGGGAAGATGAAGATCCCGGGAACGCCCTTCCCGACGACCGCGGCGTGCAGTCCGGGCACGTTCCAGCTCGCCTACCAGAAGGCCTTCGACGAGGGTGCCGAGTCGATCGTCTCGATCCACGTCGCGGACACCCTCTCGGGCACGCTTAAGTCGGCCCAGGTCGCGAAGCAGTCATTCGCCGGCCGCGAGATCGAGATCGTCGACTCGCAGTCGGCCTCGATGGGCGAGGGGATGCTCGCGGAGCTCGGGGTCCAGATGGCCGCGAGCGGCTCCTCGGCCAAGGAGATCGCGTCGATGCTCGAGCGGCGTCGCGCCGACCTCCAGGTCTACCTGGCCCTCGAGACCCTCGAGTTCCTCAAGCGCGGCGGCCGGATCAGCGGTGCGCAGGCCGCGATCGGCACGCTCCTGTCGGTCAAGCCGATCATCGAGATCAAGGACAGCAAGGTCGAGACGACCGAGCGGGTCCGGACCCGCGGAAAGGCCCGCGAGCGCCTGATCGAGCTGTTCGCCGCACGACCGATCGAGCGGATGTCCGTGCTCCACACCACCGACGCCGACGTCGAGGAGTTCGCCGACAAGCTCGTGGCCGCCGTCGGCATCGACCGCTCGCAGGTCACGATCGATCTCGTCGGTCCATCCGTCGGGCCCCACCTCGGCCCCGGCTGCGTCGGCGGCGTCGCCCTCTACAAGGACGCCTGACCCGGCCCTCCACGCGAGCGCCCGGCTCAGGGCGCGTCGGCGATGCCCGGCTGTCAACAATCTGGCCGCAGAACACCTCTTCGAACGTCTTTCGGTCCGATCGATGTCTGGCAGGCAACCAGCTCCGTCGAAGTCCTGGAAATCGGCAGCCAAGGACTGATCCCATGCCCGGCAGTCATACCACGGGCGCTGAGCGACGCGACAAGGGGTTCGGCGGACGGCGTCCGCTGCTTCGCAACGTTGCGGCAAGGTTGCGAGACGGTACCAACGGGCGCCGAAGCAAGCCGATTCGCTGCTAGACTGCGGCGACTTCCTTGACGAACCTTGGTTCGGGCCGCCCGCGCCGCCCACGCCGAGCCACCGTCGCTCAACACGAACCACCACACGAGGAACACCCACTTCCATGACGACCGAGAAGGTTGCCGCCGAGATCAATCCCTGGGCCGTCGCCCAGCAGCAGTTCGACCTGGCCGCCGAGCGCCTCAACCTGGACGAGGGCATGCGCCGCGTCCTGCGCGAGCCGCGCCGCGAGCTGACCGTCCACTTCCCCGTGAAGATGGACGACGGCTCGGTCCAGGTGTTCACGGGCTATCGCGTTCAGCACAACCTGGGTCGTGGGCCCGCCAAGGGCGGCATCCGCTACCACCAGGACGTGAGCCTCGACGAGGTCAAGGCCCTCGCGATGTGGATGACCTGGAAGTGCGCGGTCGTGGGCATCCCGTACGGCGGCGGCAAGGGCGGCGTCATCGTCGATCCCAAGAAGCTCTCCAAGAAGGAGCTCGAGGCCCTCAGCCGACGCTTCTTCACCGAGATCGAGATCCTCGTCGGGCCGGAGAAGGACATCCCGGCCCCGGACGTCAACACCAACGCCCAGGTCATGGCCTGGTTCATGGACACCTACTCGATGCACGCCGGCCACACGGTCCCGGGCGTCGTGACCGGCAAGCCGATCTCGCTCGGCGGCTCCGAGGGTCGCAACGAGGCGACCGCCCGGGGCACCGTCTTCTGCATCATCGAGGCGGCCCGCCACCTCGGGATGGAGATCCCGAAGTCGAGGGTCTCGATCCAGGGCTTTGGCAACGCCGGCTCGATCGCGGCAACGCTGATGGAGGCTGAGGGCGCGACGATCGTCGCGGTCTCCGACTCGACCGGCGGCATCCACGACCCGAACGGCCTCGACATCCGCCGTGTCATCCAGTGGAAGCAGGAGCACGGGACCGTCCAGGGCTTCCGCGGCGCGAAGGACATCACCAACGCCGAGATCCTCGAGGTCGATTGCGACATCCTCATCCCGGCCGCGCTCGAGAACCAGATCACGGCCCGGAATGCGGGCAACGTCAAGGCCCGCCTGATCGCCGAGGCCGCCAACGGCCCGACGACGCCGGAGGCCGACGAGATCCTCTGGAAGAGCTCCAAGTTCATGATCCCGGACATCCTCTGCAACGCCGGCGGCGTGACCGTCAGCTACTTCGAGTGGGTCCAGGACCTGAACCGCGACCACTGGTCGGAGCGGGTCGTCAACGAGAAGCTCCGCGAGATCATGGTCAAGGCCTTCCAGGAGACGCTGACCATCGCGCGTCGGGAGCAAATCTATATGCGGACCGCCGCGTACCTGCTCGCCGTCCAGCGCGTCGCCGACGCCACCCAGATGCGAGGCCTGTACCCCTAGGCTGTCGCGACACCGAGTCGAAGCCCCGTCCGATCGGTCGGGGCTTCTTCATTTCTCAGGGCACGGAGGGCCTGAGCGCAATGATCAATCCCGACGGTCTGGTTCTGATCGGCGTGGGCTCAGAGTGGTTCTGGTCCGCCGCCCAGTTCGCCGTGGTCACCGTGACGCTGATTGGCCTGTATCGACAGCTGCGAGCGCAGAACGCCGCGAATGTTGTGCAACGGATGGAGTCGCTCCAAGGAGCGTGGGACTCGCCGCGCATCGTGTACTCCCGGCTGGCCGTGGCCACCTGGTTGCGTGACCACCCAGGCGCGGCTCCCGATTTCGATGACCAGGTCTCCCTCGCGTGGCTCTGCAACTTCCTCGAGAACCTCAGCGATCTCGAGGAGGATGGGTCGATCACCTGGCGTGAGATCGAGAACACCTGGGGACAGACGCTCGTGAGCTACTGGTCGGTGCTGGAGCCAGTGATCGCCAATCAACGGGTCGTCACAGGTACTTCCCGGATGTACCTCGGCTTCGAACGTCTGGCACGCAGGGCGGCGGCGGCGGCTGCTCGCCTCGGCGAGGACTGGACCCTCCGGGATGACGACCGCGCGGCGTTTCTCGCCTCGCAGATCGGCCGTAATGCGGCTCGGCTCCGTCTGCTCACCGCCATCGAACGTGGAACGATCCCGGACCTCGAGAAGCCCGGCGAGGTCCAATCGGGAGCGGTTGGCTGAGGGGGGCTGCCATTCGGCTGGGTCCAGCCGGTCGCAGGCATCCCCGCTGCTAGCATGCCCAGATGCTCGATCACGAAGAGAAGTTCCTCTTCAAGGAGGAGATCCTCACGCTCGCGACCTCGCTTGGTGAGGCCGGCGCCCTCGACAACGTCGAGGACCTCCTGACCGACGTCATCACCTCGCCTCGTTTCGACAGCGAGGTCTTCACGCTGGAGCGGAGCCTCCAGGTGATGCTCGGGGGTCGCGCGGGGACCACCCTGGTCGGGCTGCTGACCGTCGCGCCCGAGGTCTTCGACGAGGTCGCGGAGGTCCGGATCCCGCCCGAAGTGCACGAGCGGCTTGTCGCCTGGCGGGCCCGCTTCGGCCTCGCGATCGACAACGCCCTGAACTTCCTGAACAACCCCGACGGCATCCAGGGCCACAACTTCGCGACCCAGATCGCGCACGTCGAGGAGCGCCGGGTCCTCCAGGGCCGCTTGACGTTGGTTCGCTACAACAACGAACCCCAGTTCTTCGTGGCCGACGCCGCGGTCTTCCTGGGCCTCGTCGCCGACATCATGGACAGGCTCGGGCCATACCTCGAGGCGGAGTCGGTCGATGCCGAGACGATCACCCGGCTCCGCGACGGGGTCGCGCTGATCGAGCGGAAGACGACAGCCCGCAGCAACTGAGCCCCACGCTCTGATGCGGCAGCTGTACCTCGCCGCGACCGGCCAGAACCGTGGCAAGACCACGGCCGCGCTCGGGCTCTTCAACGGCTTCCTCGAGCGAGGGCTGCACGCCGGGTTCATGAAGCCGGTCGGGCAGCGGACTGTCATCGTCGAGGGCGAGGCGGCGGACGAGGACGCCGTCCTGATGCGGGAGACCTTCGGGCTGCAGGAGCCGTACTCCGTGCTCAGCCCGGTGCACATCCCGCGGGGCTTCACGAAGAGCTACATCGCGGGCGAGGTCGTCGAGGACCTCGGCGCGAAGATCCAGCGGGCACATGCCACGTTCGCCGCGCACGACGTCCTCCTCGTCGAGGGCACGGGGCATGCCGGGGTCGGCGCCGTCATCGGGCTGTCGAACGCGGTCGTCGCCGCTCGCCTCGGGACGCCGGCGATCATCGTCAGCGAGGGCGGCGTCGGGCGGCCGATCGACGAGATCGTGCTGAACGCCGCGCTGTTCGCGAAGGAGGGCGTGCCGGTCGCGGGCGCGATCGTGAACAAGGTCGACCTCGTCGCGCAGCCGGGGATCGCGAAGGTCCTGGAGGGCGGTCTCGCGCCGTACGACATCCCGCTGCTGGGGATCCTGCCCGTCAGCCCGATCCTCTCGAACCCGACGCTCGAGATGATCCTGGAGGGCCTCAAGGGCGAGACGATCCACGCTGGGCCGGATCTCGAACGGGTCATCGGCGGGGTCGCGATCGGCGCGATGGAGCCCGGGCACATGCTCGAGCGGGTCGGCCCGAAGACCCTCGTCATCGTCCCCGGCGATCGCGAGGACGTGATCCTGACGCTGACCACTGCTCACCTGATGGGCTCGCCTCGCTCCGCCTCCGTCGAGGAGCTCACCCAACCGACCCTCGAGCTCGAGGACGCCCACGCCGGGGCAGCGATCGGCCTGGTGCTGACCGGTGGCTATCGGCCGCGCCAGGCGGTCATCTCGGCCATCAGGCGGGCGGACCTGTTCGCGACGCTTGTGCCTCGGGACACCTACTCCGTAGCATCCGAGGTCCACGACCTGCTGGTGAAGACCCACGCCGCCGACCGGGAGAAGATCGAGCTGATCAAGGAGCTGGTCGCGTCGAACCTCGACGTCGACCGGATCCTGTCGGTCGCCACGGAGCCGGCGGCGTCGGGCCTGCCGGCGCCAAGGCCAGCGTGAGGTGTCGCAGCCCCGTCACCGAGACGAACCCGTACCGCTCGTAGAAGCGGAGCGCGGCGGCATTGTCGTCCTCAGTCTGTAGCGTCAGGCGCAGTGCGCCGTGCCGCTCGGCCGCGGCTCGGACGGCATCGAGGAGCGCTCGCGCCACGCCCAGGCGCCGCCATCGCGGATCGACGAAGAGGTCACGGACCATCCAGAACTCCCCCAGGGTCAGCGACGCCGGGCAGATGGCGATCAGGCAGATGCCGGCCGCAACCTCGTCAACACGGGCCACGAAGGCGCGCATCGGGCCCGAGGTCGTCGTCTCCGTCAACCAGGCGCGGCTCCGGTCCAGGTCCGTCGCCTGCCCGTAGTGAGCTCGATACCGATCGAACAGCTCCACGAACGCCTGGAAACCCTCGTCGCCCGGGACCGTCTCCGTCACGTCCATGCGTCTGCCGTCAGCGAGAGGTCACGGGAGTGGCTCGTTGTCGATCAGGCGCGTGCTGCCGAATCGGACCGCCAGGGAGAGGAGCGAAGGGCCATCGACCGTCTCGAGTTCGCGGAGCGTCTCGCCGTCCGCAACCGACACGTATTCGACGTTCGCGAGCGGTTCCTCGAAGAGCGTCGTGCCCATCTGCTCGCGGAGGGCGTCACCTGATCGCTCGCCCGCTTCCCACGCCCCGCGCGCCGCAAGAAGCGCTCGCCGCAGCACGGGAGCGGCCGCCCGCTCCTCGGGCGAGAGGTGGACGTTGCGGGACGAAAGGGCCAGCCCGTCGGGCTCTCGAACGGTCGGGTGGGCGATGACTTCGATCGGGATTGCGAGGTCGCGGGCCATGTGGCGGATCACCAACAGCTGCTGGGCGTCCTTCTGGCCGAAGTAGGCGCGCTCGGCACCGACGACGTTGAACAGGATCGAGACGACCGTCGCGACGCCGTCGAAGTGGCCGGGCCGGGCCCCGCCCTCGAGCGGGTTGGCGATCGCACCGGCCTGGACGGTCGTGTCGAAGCCGGGTGGGTAGACCTCCTCGACCGTCGGGGCGAACACGAGATCGGCCCCCGACTCGGCACAGATCTCAACGTCGCGGGCCTCATTGCGTGGGTAGCGGGCCAGGTCGGCTGGGTCGCCGAACTGCTTGGGGTTGACGAAGATCGAGACGACAGCCGTCGCGTTCTCGGCCCGCGCCCGTTCGATCAGCGCGCGATGGCCGGCGTGCAGCCAGCCCATGGTTGGGACGAGTCCGACCGGACGCGGGGCGGCCGCGAGAGCATCGCGCAGTTGTGCCCGGGTTCGGACAACGCGAATTGGGCGCGCCGACGCCGCTACGGTTGGTGACCCGTCGGTAAGCACGCGGTGAGGCTAAAGCAATCCCTGCGTGATGGACAGGTGATCGACGGTTGACCGGCTGGTGAGCCGTCGCAGCTAGGATCCGATCGATGGCCACTGACGGATTGGCGCGCTGCGGCTGGGGCGACTGGGATGACCCGCTGTACCTCGCCTACCACGACGAGGAGTGGGGGACCCCGTCCCGCGATCGGACCCACCTGTTCGAGATGCTGGTGCTCGAGGGCGCCCAGGCCGGACTGTCGTGGACGACGATCCTGCGCAAGCGGGAGGGATACCGAGCGGCGTTCGCGGGGTTCCAGCCGGAGCGGGTCGCCGCATTCGGCCCCGACGACGTGGACCGGTTGCTGCTCGACGCGGGGATTGTCCGAAATCGCGCCAAGATCGAGTCTGCGATCGACAACGCTCGGGCGGTCCTGGCGATGGAGGGCGACGGGACGGCGTTCGTCGACCATCTCTGGTCGTTCGTTGGCGGGAAGGCGAGGCAGAACCGGTTCGAGCGGACCGGCGAGCTGCCGGCCGAGACGGACGAGTCCCGGTCCCTCTCGAAGGACCTCAAGATGCGCGGGTTCCGCTTCGTCGGTCCGACGACCATGTACGCATTCATGCAGGCGGTCGGGATGGTGAATGACCACACGCTCGACTGCTTCCGCCACGACGTGGGGGCGAAGCTCGCGTAGGGGCGGCGCCGCCTGCTAGAGGTCGCGGTCGAGCGGAATGAGCGCACCGGCGTTCGCGTCGGCGGCCGCGCGATCGTCCGAGTGACGGCCGAGCGCCTCATCGAGGACCGCGTCGTCCATGCGCACCGTCTCGGCGGGTCCGGGGAAGGAGCCGGCCGCGACGTCTGCCATCCAGCGACGGGTGGCGTCGGCGATCGAGCCCTGGAGGTCCGTGTAGGCGCGGGCGTGCTTCGGATGGAAGTCGCCGAGCCCGAGCATGTCCGGGATGACCTGGACCTGGCCGGAGCAGTGCGGCCCCGCGCCGATGCCGATCGTCGGGATGTTGAGTCGCGAGGTGATCACCGCGGACAGCTGCTCGGGCACGAGCTCGACGACGATCGAGAAGGCGCCCGCCTGCTGGATCGCGATGGCGTCGGAGAGGAGGGCCCTCGCGGCGTCGCGCGACTTGCCCTGGACCTTGACCTTGCCGCCCATCCCGTGCTGCGACTGCGGGGTCCAGCCGATGTGGCCCATGACCGGGACGCCGGATTTCACCAGCGCCTCGACGATCCGGGCTGATCGCACCCCGCCCTCGATCTTGACCGCCTGCGCGCCGCCGTCCTGCATGAATCGCCCGGCGTTCTCGGTCGCCTCGTCGGGGGTGGAGTAGGTGAGGAAGGGCATATCGCCGATCACGAGCGCGCGCTTCGTGCCGCGGACGACGGCACGGGTGTGGTGAAGCATCTCGGCCATCGTGACCTTGACGGTCGTCTCGTAGCCGAGGACGACCTGACCCAGCGAATCCCCGACGAGGATCATCGGGATCCCGGCATCGTCGAGGATCCGGGCCGTCGGGTAGTCGTAGGCCGTGAGCATCGGGATCCGCTCGCCATCCGCGTACATCCGACCGATGTCCGAGACGGTCAGGCGACGAACGTTCTGCTCCGTGGCGCTCATGTCGAAACAGTCTGCGCTGCGGCATCGCGCGCGTCCAACGCCCGGGCCACCCGGTCGAGGATGCGGTCCGCGACCTCGCGCTTCGTCAGCATCGGGAGCTCGTCGACGGCGCCGCCGCGGTCGAGGATCGTGACCCGGTTGGTCTCGGTCCCGAAGCCGGATCCCTCCTCGCTGACGTCGTTCGCGACCAGCAGGTCGACGCCCTTCGCGCGAAGCTTCTCGGCCGCACGATCGAGGCTCCCGGTCTCGGCGGAAAACCCGACGAGCACGGGGCGATGGCGACCTCGGTCGGCGGCGCCAGCGTCGGCGGGGCCAGCGTCGGCGGCCCCATCGGCGGCCGATCCGATCCGAGCCGCAACCTCGGCGAGGAGGTCCGGGGTGGGGGAGAGCTCCAGCGTCAGGCCGTCGCGGCGGGCGATCTTGCTGCTCGACGGACTGGCGGGCGTGAAGTCCGCGACGGCCGCCGCCATGACGAGCGCATCCGCGGCGGGCCCGTCGGGGCCGCCGTCCATCGCGGCTCGGAGCGCATCTCGCAGCTCGGCGGTCGACTCGACCCGCACGACGTCAGCGGCCTCGGGCAGTGGGACCTCGACCGACGCCGCGACCAGGGTCACGCGCGCCCCCCGAGCAAGCGCCGCGTTCGCGAGCGCGACACCCATGCGGCCGGTCGAGCGGTTGCCGATGTAGCGCACGGGGTCGATCGGCTCGCGCGTTCCACCGGCGGTGATCACGACGAGCCGACCGACGAGATCGGCCTCGCGCGGCGGCCCGTCGGCCAACGGTGGTCGCGAGGCGGGATCCGGCTGTCGGATCGGCCGCTCGGCGAGGGCCGCGACGACCGCATCCACGATCGCGGGCAGCTCGGCCAGACGTCCCATCCCGGACTGGCCGGAGGCGAGCGGGCCGGACTCCGGCGAGACCACGGTGTAGCCGAACACGTCCCGCAGCCGAGCGACGTTCGTGACGGTTGCCGGGTGCGTCCACATGTCGCCGTCCATCGCCGGGGCGACGACCATCGGGGCGCTGGTCGCGAGGGCCGCCGCGGTGACGACGTCGCCGGCGAGGCCGTTGGCGATCGCGCCGAGCCAGTGGGCCGTCGCGGGCGCGACCACGAAGGCGTCGGCCGAATCGGCGATGACGATGTGCCCGATCCGCCCGTCGGGCAGGAGGTCGAGGACGTCGGTCTCCACGGGGTGGCGGGACAGCGCCGCGAAGGACAGCGGCCCGACGAATCGCTGCGCGCTCGCCGAGAGGAGCACGACGACGTCGGCCCCCTCCGCGGTAAGGAGCCGGAGCAGCTCAACGCCCTTGTAGGCCGCGATGGAGCCGGTCACGCCGAGCGCGATGAGGCGACCTTCGAGCCGGCGAGTCATGGGCGGCGACTCACGCGAGCGGCAGCTCGAGCGGTGTTCCGCCCGCGACCTCCGCGTGGAGCATCGCGAGGCCCTTGAGGGTCAGGTCGGGATCGATCGCCTCGACGCCCTCGATGGAAGAGGCGAACGGCGCCTGGGAGAGCCCGCCGGTGAGGATGACGTGGACGTCCGACGGTGAAAGGTCCGCGGCGTCCGCGAGCTCGCGCCGAGCCTTCCCGAGCAGTCCCTGGACCATCGCGATATGGCCGAGGACCGTGCCGCTCTGGACCGCCGCGGCGGTGTCCCGCCCGATCGCCCGGTCGGGCGTCCGGAGGTCCGCCCGCGGCAGGCGAGCCGTGCCGGATGCGAGGGCCGCCAAGCCCAGCTCGACGCCCGGCGCGATCGCGCCCCCGACGAACGCGCCGTCGTGGGCCACGCAATCGAAGGTGGTTGCGGTGCCGAGGTCGACGACGATCGCCGGCGGGCCATGGAGCCGCGAGGCGGCGAAGGCATTCACGAGGCGGTCCGGCCCAACGTCGCCCGGCCGATCCACGCGGATGGGGAGGGGCACCGTGCCGGCGCCCGCGAGCAGCAGCGGCCGCTCCCGCCGGGCCGTCACGGCCTCCAGGGCCATGCTCGCCGCCGGCACCACCGAGGCGGCAACCACCGCAGAGACATCGGCGAAGGCCGAGTCGTCGAGCCGCAGGAGGCCCTCGATCAGGAGCTCTACCTCGTCGGCCGTGCCGGCGCGAGGGGTGGACGCGCGCCGCACCGCGACGAGCGAGCCATTCCGGAACGACCCGATCGTGATGTTCGTGTTCCCGACGTCGACGGCGAGGAGCATGGCCGGATCATACGCGGGCACCGAATCGAGACCCGAGGCCTCTCGGCCCGCGCTACCATCGCGCGGTCCCTCCAAACCCGATTGCCCCGGAGGAGCAAAGCCCTGGTCATGCAGCCGCCGGCCAAGTTCTTCGTGAACCAGGGCGTGGTCACGAGCCGCGAGGACATGCTCAACCTCCTGCGGCCCCTGCTCAAGCAGACCGTGTCGTACCGCTACCTGCGCGGAGCGAAGGTCGCGGCCCACGGCACCGGCTGGGTCGAGCGGATCGTGGTCGACCAGCCCGACGTCTCGACGTACTTCACCCCGATCGCGATCACGCTGAACGTCGACAGCTTCGAGCACCTCGACTTCGAGACGCGTCCCGACCAGCTGCTCGTCTACAAGCTCGTCCAGGGCGACGAGTCGGTCATCGTCGAATTCACGCCCGGCGGCGACGGCAGCGGCTCGCCGTTCGAGCCGCGGCAGCTCGCCTTCGACACCTCCGGCTACGTCCAGATGGAGCTGCAGGGCCTCGATCCGAGTCCCGCAGAGGAGTAGACCGCGACGGCCGCGACGCCGCGAGACCACCACGAAACTCGCGAGAGGGCTGCGGGCGGCTCTCCCGCCCATCTATCCTGTCCCGGTCCAACGCCCAATGCACGCGCCGGCTGGCCGGTCGCCGTCAGCAGCTGAACCAAGCGCGATCGAGCGCATCGAGGCCCTAGGTCGAGGAGGAGCAGATCGATGGTGAGTCGACGGTTGAGGTTCGCGAGCACCCTGTTCGCGGGGCTGTTCGTGGCGGCCGCATGTGCGACAACGCCAGGTGGATCAGCCGGGCCTGGCGCGTCAGGCGGCGCGACAGGCTGCCAGGCCGGCGCCGGCCAGGGCGGCGCGAGCGTTCAGATCCCCGAGGTCGCGGCCGGCAAGTTCAACGTTGCGATGGTCCTGATCGGCCCGCATGACGACGGTGGCTGGAGCCAGGCCCACTACGAGGGTCTCCTCTACGTCTGCGAGAACGTCGCCGAGTCCAACGTCGCCTACATCGAGAACGTCGCCGAGGGCGCGGACTCGGAGCAGGTCTTCCGAAGCCTCGCGCGAAAGGGCTTCAACTTCATCATCGGGACGTCGTTCGGATACATGGACCCGATGGAGGCCGTCGCCGGCGAGTTCCCCGACATCACCTTCCTGCACCTGACCGGGTTCAAGTCCAACGGCAAGAACTTCGGCAACTTCTTCGGCGCGATGGAGGACTTCAAGTACCTCGCCGGGATGCTGGCCGGATCCCGGGCCAAGAAGGACGGCAATACCAAGCTCGGCTACATGGCCACGTTCCCGATTCCGGAGGAGCTGCGCCTCGGGAACGCCATCATGCTCGGCGCCAAGCGGACCTGTCCCGAGTGCACGATGGACATCCGCTTCATCAACACCTGGCACGATCCCGTCAAGGAGAAGGACGGCGCAGCCTCGCTGTTCGACGCCGGGGCCCAGGTGGTCTTCACCGGCGCCGACACTGGCGCGGTGGCCGACGTGGCCCAGGAGAAGGGCAAGTGGGCCGTGACATACGACCACCAGGCCTCATGCAAGGTGGACGCTTGCCTCACCGCTCCGTACTGGATCTGGGGACCGGAGTACGCCCGCATCGCCGAGCAGGTCAAGGCCAAGACCTACACGGCCGGCTACGAGTACTTCGATGCCGACTCGAAGGCCATGGCCCTCATGGGCTTCATGGAGGGCCAGACGCCGCGCAAGGGCGCCGCCGACCTCCCCGAGGCCGACCTCAAGCTCGTCCGCGACACGCTCGCCCAGATGCTCGCCGGTGATTTCGATCGCTTCGACGTCTTCGCGGGGCCGATCAAGGACAACACCGGCAAGGAGATCCTCGCAGCCGGTGCAACGCTTGAGCAGTCGGACCTGGACCAGTTCCCGCCCGGCGCCCCCGGCGCCGAGTGCAAGGTCTGCATGTACTGGTGGGCCGACGGGATCACCAGCGAACTGCCCGACCTGACCCCGTAGCCAGAGTTCGAGGCCGCGGGCGTTCTGCCCGCGGCCTCGCCACGCCACCGGAGGACGGATGACCGCCGGTTCCGTAGCGCCACCGGCGCTGGCCATCCAGGCGACGGGGATCGTCAAGCGGTTCCCGGGCGTCCTCGCCAACGATCACGTCGACTTTGACCTTCGGCCGGGCGAGGTCCACGCCCTGCTCGGCGAGAACGGCGCGGGCAAGAGCACGCTGATGAACGTGCTCGCCGGGCTGTACAGCCCCGACGCAGGCGAGATTCGGCTCGACGGCGAGCCGGTCAGCTTCCGGTCGCCACGAGACGCCATCGCCGCCGGGATCGGCATGGTCCACCAGCACTTCGCCCTCGTGCCGTCGCAGACCGTCACGGAGAATGTCCTCCTCGGTCTCGATCGGCCGCGGTTCCGCCTCGACCTCAAGCGCTTCGACGATGAGGTCCGCGACATCGCGCTCGCGGTGGGGCTGCGCGTCGACCCTCGCGCCCGCATCTGGCAGCTGTCCGTGGGCGAGCAGCAGCGCGTCGAGACGCTGAAGCTCCTCCACCGGGGCGCCCGGATCCTGATCATGGACGAGCCGACGGCGGTGCTGGCCCCGCACGAGATCGAGGAGCTTTTCAAGACCCTGCGAGCGATGACGGCCGCGGGTCGCAGCGTCGTGTTCATCAGCCACAAGCTCGGCGAGGTGCTGGCCATCGCCGATCGAATCACGGTGATGCGGCGCGGGAGCGTGACCGCGGCCGGCGTTCCGGCGGCCGGGGCGACCATGGACGACCTCGCCCGCCTGATGGTCGGGCGGACGGTTCTCGACAGGGTCCGGCGGACCGAGCGCGAGCCCGGAGCCGTGGTGCTCGAGGTCCAGGATGCCGAGGCCGCCAACGACCGAGGGCTGCCGGCCCTCCGCGGCGCGTCGCTCCAGGTCCGTTCCGGTGAGATCGTCGGGCTCGCGGCGGTGGCAGGCAATGGGCAGGCCGAGCTGGCCGAGGTGGTGACCGGACTGCGGGCGTGTGGCGGCAGCGTCCGGATCTCCGGCGACGAGATCGCCAACCGCTCGCCGGCACACGCCATCCGGCGAGGTGTCAGTCACGTGCCGGAGGACCGCACGTCGGTCGGCTCCGCGCCGAACCTCTCGCTGGTCGACAACGCGGTCATGAAGCGCTATCGATCCCACCCGATCGCCCGCGGCCTGTTCATCGACAGTCCTGCCGCCCGCGCGCTCGCACAACGGCTCAAGGACGGTTACGAGATCGCTGCGCCCTCGGTCGACTCGGAGGCGCGGCTCCTGTCCGGCGGCAACCTCCAGCGCCTGATCCTGGCCCGGGAGCTGGAGACCAACCCCAAGCTGCTGGTCGCCGTCCAGCCGACGCGGGGCCTCGACGTCGGCGCCATCGAACGCGTCCACCAGCTGCTCCTCGACCTGCGCGCGGCCGGCGCCGCGATCCTCTTGATCTCCGAGGAGCTCGACGAGCTGTTCGCGGTAGCGGATCGCATCGACGTGATGTACGAGGGCCGCGTCGTCGGATCCTTCCCACCGGACCCGGAGCAGATTCACGAGATCGGGCTGCGGATGACGGGCGGTGCGGCAGCCGCATGATGCTGTCGCTCGAGCCGCGCGTCGCCGCCCCGCGCTGGTTCTCGCCGGCCGCGACGATCGCCGCCGTCCTGGCCGCGCTGGTCGCGGGCGGCATCGTGCTCGCGATCGCCGGCGGCGACCCGATCCGCTCCTACGCCCACATCTTCGTGGCCGCTTTCGGGAGCGTCGGCGTCCTGTCCGACACGCTGGTGAAGGCGACGCCCCTGATCCTGACCGGGCTTGCCTGCGCGGTGGCCTTCCGGATGCGGCTCTGGAACATCGGGGCCGAGGGGCAGTTCCTGATGGGTGCGTGGGGCGCGAGCGCCATCGTGCTGCTGCCGCTCCTCCCGAGCGGCACCCCCGGCATCGTGCTCATTCCAGCCATGCTCGTCGCGGGGGCGCTCGCCGGCGCGGCGTGGGCCCTTGCCCCTGGGCTCCTGCGGGCGCGGCTCGGCGTGAACGAGATCATCACGTCGCTGATGCTCAACTACGTGGCCCTCTTCTGGGTCCAGTTCTGGGTCTTCGGGCCCTGGAGCGAGGGCGGCTTCCAGCAGACCCGACCGTTCCCGCCGGAGGCCTGGCTGCCGCGGTTGACCGATTTCGCAGCTGCCAACCCGGCGTTCTCCGGCCTGACCGTGCACCTTGGCCTGGCGTTTGGTCTCGTCGCGGCAACGCTGCTGTGGCTGATCCTCGAACGCGGCCGCTGGGGCTACGAGATCAGGCTCGTGGGTGACAGCCCGCCCGCGGCGCGGTACGCCGGGGTGAACATCCGCCGCACGATCATCGTCGTCTTCCTGGTCTCAGGGGCGCTTGCCGGCATCGCCGGGATGAGCGAGGTCTCCGGGGTGGTCCATCGGCTCCAGGACCGCATCTCGCCGGGCTACGGCTACACCGCGATCATCATCGCCTACCTCGCACGGTTCGGGCCGTTCCGGGTGGTCGTCGCCTCGATCCTGTTCGGGGCGCTGATCCTTGCCGGCCGCGAGATCCAGCCATCGGGTGTGCCCGCGATGATCCAGGGCTTCGTCCTGTTCGCGTTGATCGTCGCGGAGGTCCTGGTTCGCTACCGGATCCGGGTGGGCCGGCCATCCACGCCGGTCGCGCCACCGGCCACGCCCGGTTCGCCCGCCGCGCCTGCCACGCCCGCCGCGCCTTCGGCACCCGCAGCACCCGCCGCGCCCGGCTGATGGATCTCACGCTCGTCCTGGCCGCGGGGATCGGCCTCGGGACCGTCCTGCTGTTCGCCGCCGTGGGCGAGATCTTCGCCGAGCGTGCCGGCGTCCTCAACCTCGGGGTCGAGGGGATGATGCTGATCGGCGCAGTGACCGCGTTCTCGACCGCCATCGCCACCGGCAACGCCTGGCTGGGCATCCCGTTGGCGATGGCCGCCGGCGGCGCCCTGAGCCTGCTCCACGCCCTCGTCACCATCCACCTCCGGGCCGACCAGGTGATCTCGGGCCTGGCCCTGACCTTCCTCGGCACCGGCCTGGCCCGTGTCCTGGGCGAAGGGCTGTCCAGCGCCGGCTCGATCGGCCTGCTGCCACGGCTCACGATCCCGATCCTGTCGGAGATCCCCGTGATCGGGCCGATCCTGTTTCGAGACCAGAGCGTGCTGGCCTACGTCGGCTACCTGCTGGTCCCGGCGGCGTGGTACTGGATCAATCGAACCCGCCCCGGCCTGCATCTCCGGGCGGTCGGGGAGCGGCCCAGCGCCGCGGACGCCCAGGGCATCGACGTCATCCGAACGCGGTACCTCTACGTCCTCGTGGGTGGGCTCCTGGCGGGACTCGCCGGCGCCACCATCACCCTGGCGGTCTCACCGGGCTGGTTCGGCGACCTCACCGTGGGCGGCCGGGGCTGGATCGCGATCGGCCTCGTGATCTTCGCCCAGTGGAGCCCGATCCGCGCCGCGATCGGGGCCTACCTCTTCGGCGCCATCTTCCGGCTCATCCTGGACATCCAGGGGCTGGGCTCGATCCTCGGCGTCCCGAACCCGTTCGGGGCCGGCCGATCGACGACTTTCTTCCTGGAGATGCTGCCGTACCTGTTCGTGATCCTCGTCGTCGTTGCCGGGTCCCGCGGGGCGCTGCGGCAACGGCTGGGCGCGCCGGCCGCCCTCGGTCGCCCGTATGTCCGGGGCGAGCGCGGGCACTAGGGCAGCGCGGCCACTATCCGACTGCGGGCCCCAGGTGAGATCGCGGCCACCGGCGGCGATCGGTCCGAGAAGGGGCCTCGGGCTACCATTTCGGCGATGTTCGAACGGACGGCGGTGGCCGATGGGCCACGGGTCATCTCGGCGCGGTTGCCCGCGGCGCGCTCCGTTTCCGTTGCCGCGTACGTGCCTGCCGGCTCCCGCCTGGAGGCTCCAGAGCAGGCCGGGATGGCCCACTTCCTGGAGCACCTGACGTTCAAGGGCACGGCCGCGTTTCCCTCGACCCGTGTGCTGAGCGAGGCTGTCGAGGGGGTGGGTGGCTCGTTCAACGCGGCCACGGATCGCGAGGCGACCGTCTACTGGGTCCGCGTCCCGCGCCGCGAGACCGAGCGCGCGATGGACGTCCTCGGCGAGCTGATCTGCCGGCCTGCGCTGGACCCCGGCGAGATCGACCGAGAGCGCGAGGTCATCATCGAGGAGATCCGGGGCTACCTCGACGACCCCGCCGAGTACGCCCAGATCCTGTTCCAGCAGGCGATGTTCGGGGCGAGCGCCCTCGGCCGCGAGATCTGCGGCGAAGAGTCCGACGTTCGCGGGCTCCGGGCGAACGGGATCCGCGAGTTCTGGGCGTCGACGTATCGACCCGGCAACGCGGTCATCGCCGTCGCCGGCGACATCGAGCATGGCGAGGCTGTTGGCCTCGCGGAGCGTGCCTTCGGGCGCGGCAACGGAGCAACGCGGCGGTTCGAGCCCGCGCCGGCGCTGCCCGCAGGCCCGCGAGTCCTCACGGGCAAGCGCGACACCACGCAGGCCCAGCTCTGCGTCGGCGTCCCGGCGCTCCCGCGCGACCATCCCGACGCCTGGGCGCTCGCCGTCCTCAACGCGATCCTCGGTGACGGCATGAGCTCCCGGCTGTTCCTCTCGCTCGTCGATCGAGACGCGCTCGCCTACGACGTCTCGTCGGGGATCGTCGAGTATGCCGACGCCGGCGCGCTCCAGGTCTCCGCCGGGGTGGATCCGGGCCGCGTCGGGCGGGCGCTCGACGCCATCCTTCGCGAGCTTGCGACGCTCCGCGACGAGGTCGTCGCCCCCGAGGAGGTCGCCAAGGCCAAGGCCTACATCTCCGGCGGGCTCGAGCTCCGGATGGAGGAGACGCGCCACCTCGCCTCGTGGATCGGCGGGCAGGAGGCGCTCCACGAGCGCGTCCTCACGCTCGACGAGGCGCTCGCCGCGATCCAGCACGTCACCGCCGCCGATCTCGGGCGGATCGCTGCCGCCCTGTTCCGAGAAGACGCGCTGCGCCTCGCGGTCGTCGCACCGGCGCGATCGCTGCGGGGTCTCGATCGCCACCTCCGGCTGCCGGCATGACGCCGGGCGCGCCCGCCACGATGTCCGGCCCCGAATCGGTGGGCGACGACGTCCGGATCGCCACGCTGCACCTTCGGCTCGGCCAGCTTACGCTCGCCCGCGCGGAGCTGGAGGACCTGTCCGGCCGGGACGCCCTGGATGTGCACGGTCTCGCCGCGCTCGCCGAGGCCCGCTGGCGCACGGGCGAGGGCGAAGGGGCGACCTCGGCGGCCGAGGCGCACCTCGAAGCGGGCGGCACGGACCCGATCGCGATCTGCATCGCGGCCGAGGCGGCCGCGGCCGACGGCCGTGCGGGCGACGCGCGGATCCTGATGGATCGCCTCCCCATCGCCGACGCTGCGGCGCTCGACACCCTCTTCGCCGGCATGCCCCGCCGAGCCTTCTGGCCCGCCGGACCGGTCGATCGCAGCGAGCTCGACGAGATCCGGCGCGAGACGGACGCCCGCGGGGTCGGGCCACGCGGCGGCCAGACGACGCGCAACCGGCTTTCGGATGCCCCGACCCAGGTGGATCGCCCGGCCGGGGTCAGTGCGGGAGCCGGGGGGTCACCCCAGGGTTCCGGCGCCGCGTCCCCGGGCGCGCCCGCCCGCGCCGTCCCCGGCCCCCGCGAGGTCCTCGAGGCCTCCGGCGCCTGGGGCGACATCGCGGCGCAGATGGCCGTGGGCGACGCGGCTCGCGCGGCCCGACCGCGCCCCGAGCGGCGCCAGAAGGCCCAGCTCAATCCGCGGGCCGAGCTCGATCGGGCTCGCGAGGAGCTGGAGGCGAAGCCGGAGCGGGCCTTCCTGCGGATGGGCTTGGCCCTTCGCGCTGACCCAACCCTGGCCCCCGCGATACTCGACGTCGTGCACCTTCGGCGCGAGGCCGCCGCTGCGCTGCTCCGCGGCGACGCGCAGCGGCTCATGGGCCGCCACCTCGAAGCGGAGGCCGCGTTCGACGCCGCCGCCGAAACCCTCGAAACAACCTGAAACCCATGGAGGTCTCGTGATCGAGCGCACCCTGGTCCTCGTCAAGCCCGACGGCGTGCAACGCCTCCTCGTCGGCCGGATCCTCGGGCGCTACGAGCAGCGCGGGCTGAAGCTCGCCGGCCTCAAGCTCATGCGGGTTGATCGTGACCTCGCCGAGCGCCACTACGCGGTGCATCGCGAGAAGCCGTTCTTCAAGGGCCTGGTCGAGTTCATCACCAGCGGCCCCCTCGTCGCGGCGGTCCTCGAAGGGCCGAACTGCATCGCGATCGTCCGGGCGATGAACGGGGCCACGCGCCCGCACGAGGCGGCGCCGGGCTCGATTCGCGGGGACCTCGCCGTCGAGACCGCGCAGAACCTGGTCCATGCCTCCGACAGCCCCGAGACCGCCGCCGCGGAGCTCGCCATGTGGTTCGATCCGGCGGAGCTGCTCGACTACGACCGCGAGATCGATCGCTGGGTCCTCGCGCCGGAGGACTGATCGAGCCGGCCCGCGAGGGGCGGGTCAGCCGCCGCCCGTGCCGCCGATTGCCGTCACGACCGCCATCGCCGCGAGGAGCAGCACCCCGAGCGCCATGAGCGGCACGCGGTTCGCTCGCACCTCGGCCGGCACCGCGCGGAGGATGTCGAGGCGCCCGCCCCCCGACCACCCGAGCGCGCGCCCGCCACTCCACCGGGGCCGGCCACTGGGCCCGGCCGCGACCGCCTGGCCGATCGGCTCGATGCCCGCCAGCGCGATCCGCCCGAGGTAGATCGCGGGCATCAGGGCGATCAGCGGCGTCACGATCGCCGCGAACGCCGGCATCGCCGAGCCGATGAGGCTTGCTCGCGACTCCCAGATCGCGATGCCCGGCAGCCCGACGGCGGCCACCAGGATCGCCGCGAACGACACGCCGAGGACCGGGGAGTGCCGCGCCCAGCCCCCGAGGTCGGCGAGCCGGTGTCCGCCGTACGTCGATCGGACGACCGCCGCCCAGGCCGCGAGGGCCGTCTTGATCGTGGCGCTCGCGACGAGCCAGTTCCGGGCCGCCGCCGCCACTTCAGGCTCGAGCGAGGCGAAGGCCAGAACGGCCACCCCCGCGTCCTGGAGGATCGAGTAGCCGAGCACGTGCTCGATGTCGTCGTGGACCATCGCCGCGAGCCCGCCCAGCACGAGGCTGACGAAGCTCAGCCCGATGATCATGACCTTTTCGGGGTCGCCGGCGGCCGTCGGCCCGAGGGTCACCTGGCTCCAGTCGATCGCCACGAGCACGAAGGCCGCGCTGCCCCACGCGAACGCGGCCGGGATCGCGAGGGGCGAGACCCCCTCCATGAACCGCGCGGCCCAGACGTGCAGCGGGATGAGGCCGCAGCGGATCGCTACCGCGCCGACCATTGCGAGAAGGGCCAGGCTGGAGACCATCCGGACGGTCGGGTCGTTCGGGGCCACGGCGCCGGCGCCGAGCGGCCCGGCCGCCGACGCGCCGAACGCGATCACGGCGAGCCCGAGCAGTCCGGAACCGAGGATGGCCAGCGAGCCGCGGCTCGTCGTCGGGAGGCGCGAGGGTGAGTCCGGACCGTCCAGCCAGCCCGACAGCCCCGGCACCAGGATCCCCGCCACGCCGCCGGCCGCGAGCGCAGCCACGGAGCTCGCGGGATCCCGTGTCGCGAGCGCGACGACCGCGACCGCGAGCCCGACAAGCCCCGGCCCAACGACGGTGGGCCGACCGCCGACGCCCACCTCGAGCAGCCCCAGGGCGGCAAGGCCGGCTGACCAGGCCACGGCCATCTCCCGGACGAGTGGTGTCCCGACGAGCCCCACGCCCCCGAGCTCCAGCGATTCCTCGGCCGGCATGGCGAGCGCGATCGCGGCCACGGCGAGGCTGCCGACGACCCCGATGGCGACGGCGATGCGGCGCCACGCCGGCGCGGCGACGATCGTGACCAGCCCGAAGCCGATGGCGACGACGGCGAGGAGCAGGACGGTCATCGGGCGGGTGCCGGCTGGTTGCGGGTCATCGGTGGTGGGTCAGGAGGCGCCGCCCTTCGGACGTGCCCACCTCACCGTCGTCCGCAGGATGGGTCTGGGCATGCGCAGCCGTGGCGCGCGCGAGCGCCGCGCCGGTCGCGGCGCAGGCCACCAGCAGCGCGGCCCGGGCAATCTCCTCGAGGTCCCCGGCGGGCCCGGCCACGCCGAGCCGAAGCAGCAGGACCGCCTGCGCCACGAGCACCAGCCCGATCGCGCGTCGGATACCCGGGCGGCCGTGGACCATCGGGGCCGCGCCGAGCACGAGCAGCGCCGTGCCCGCTGCGATCGTGATGGCCATCGTGGTAAGGGCGACGTCGCCGACCGCCACCCCACCACCGCCGAGGCCCGGCCCGTCGCCCGAACCCGGACCGATCGGGCCCCCGAACGGCCCGGCCC
>JBKKDM010000184.1:0-27191 GCA_046707905.1 Candidatus Limnocylindrales bacterium | reverse complement strand
ACGCGCTTGGTCCCGTCGAGATTCGCGCGGGAGACGAGCCGGCAGAGGCTCCGGTAGCCCGTGGCATCGCGCGCCAGCAGCACGAGGTGCGGCCCGCGCTGCCGCTCCCCGATCCCCCGGAGGTCCTCCTTCACCGTCGCGCGGTGCCCCGGCAGCCGGGCACGCTCCGGTCGCGGGCGGGAGGGCAGGCCCTCGCTGGCGAGCGGAAGCTCCAGGGTCGCGGGCCCACGGCGGCTCCGGGGCCGCCGCCGCGCCGGAACCACGACACCACTCGGGTCGGGCGCGGCCGCGTCCTGGAGCTCGATCTCGATTCCGATGACCGGACGCACCCCCGCCGCCGCCGCCGCGGTGGCGAAACGCACCACGCCGTAGAGCCCGTCGTGGTCCGTGAGCGCGAGTCCGGAGAGGCCCAGCTCGGCCGCTCGCTCGACCATGTCCTCGACCGGCGAGGCCCCGTGCAGGAACGAGAAGTTCGAGTGGCTGTGGAGCTCGGCGTAGGTCGGTGGCATGCGCCCGTCTCGCTCGATGTCGCTGGGTTCCGGACGCGTCGCCCGGGGTTCGAGGGGGGCCCCGCACTATAGAACAAATGTTCTATCCAGAAAACACGCAACACATTTCGGGGTGCTGGCGTCTGAAGGCCGTGGAAACCGACCAGCGCAGCTGGACCGCCGTTCTGACGAGGACCGCCGCGATGCTCCTCATCGCGAGCCTCCTCATCCTCGTCCTCCTCCCGGCGGCCCTCGCGGCGAGCGGCCGGTAGTCACAGCGGAACCGGGGCGTCACCCGGGACCGGCGAGGGCGGGCGAAGGCCAGCCATCGACCGATTGACTGCCTGGTGAGCTGGCAGGCGATCGAAGGCCAGGGACCCCGTCGCTTCTGGGGGCGGCGGGGTCCTTGCATGTCTGCCACCATCGATCTGATGCGTCGATTCCGTGCGAGCGCGCTGGCAGGAGTCGCCCTCCTCGCTGGCTGCACCAGCGATCCCGTGTCGACGACGACGCCGCCACCGAGCTCCGGCCCGACCCCGACGGCGATCTTCGACCCGGACCCAACCGCCACCCCGCTCGACCCGAGCGGCCCCGGCCAGGCCGACAGCGAGTGGGGACCGATCTGGCTGGCTGTCCCCGATGGCTTCCCCGCCCCGCCGCTCGGCGAGGCCACCGAGCCGGAAACGGGGCCCGCGAGCGCCGCGTGGATCGTTCCGCCGGAAGCGCTCCGGTCGCCCCGGGCGGTGGCGCAGTTCTACGTCGATCGATACGTCGAGGAAGGCTACGCAGGCGGCGGCCGAAACGGTCCGCTCGAAGATGGCTCGTACACGGCATGGGCGTCGGATGGCTACGGCTGCGACATCGTCGTCACGGCGGTTTCTCGCGGCGACGGGACCCTCGCGACGGCCTTCTTCGGCGCCGGGTGCCCATTCCGCTGGTTGGCGCCGAGCTAGCCAGGTGACGATCCTCGCGGCGTTCCTGGCGGCCGCCGGCTTCCTGGGCATCGGGGCGTTCCAGGTCGCGCTGGCGCTCGGGGCGCCACTCGGGCGGGCGGCGTGGGGTGGCGCGAATCGCGTCATCCCGCCGGGACTTCGGCGGGCGAGCGCGGTCGCCGCGGTGGTGTGGCTCCTCGCCGCGGTGCTGATCCTGGCGCGGGCCAACGTGATCGTCGTGCCGCTTCCGCCGGGCGTGCTGGTCGTCGCGGCCTGGGCGCTGGTGGTGCTCTCGGGTCTTGGAGCGCTGGTCAACCTCGCGTCGTCGAGCCCGTGGGAGCGGTTCGGCTGGGCGCCGTATGCCGCAGCGCTTGCCGTGCTTTCGCTGGTGGTGGCGCTGAGCCCTTCCTGACGCGTCGGTCGCGCGGTAGCGCGGTAGCGCTTCGGTCGGTGTTCCTCGCGCGTCGCTGAGCGCCTCAGTCGTACAGCCGCTCCAGGTGCCACGAGCCGGTGGTGCGATCGCAGTAGATGAGGGCCAGCCAGCGCTCCCCGACGACCTTGTAATAGTCGCGGGCGATCGGGTCCCGCCACCACGATTCCTCGACCCGCCAGCGATTGCAGACCTCGACCCGCTCCCGCCGGCCATTCCAGCCGACGACGAGGTTGCCGTCATCGAACTCCACTGAGATTTCCGGGTGGGCACGGAGCAAACGGGTCACCGCGCAGGCCCCGAGGCGGTGGCAGCACGGGAGTGCGATTCGGCGCTCACGTCGCGGTAGGCCCAGCGGCGCTCGGGCAGCGGGGCCTCGGGATCGAGGACCTCGATGCGGCGGATCTTCTCGTCGCCGTAGGTCAGGGCGAGGCGCGCGAGCTGCCACGCGAGCCTCGCGCCATGGAGCGCCTGCGGCACGAACAGGGGCAGCTGCTGGCCGGCCGCCGGGGTCGCGCCGGCAAGCTCCAGCTCCAGCCTGGCGACGGCGGCCGGCGGCGGCGTCCGTTCGAGCTTTGCCAGGAGGAGCCGCTCGATCGGCTCCGGATCGGCGGTCGGCTCGGGAAAGCGAGTCTCGACCGAGAGCTCCGGCGGAGTGCCCTTCGGCGCGAAGGCGAGATCGAGGTGAAGGCGGAGGCTCCCGCGCTCCGCGGCCAGGCCGCGGGCGGTGAGGCTCGCGGCGAGGGCCACGGCCAGGCGGCGGAGCACGAACCGGATCGCCTCCAGCTCGGCGACGGCGGGCTCGATCGGCAGGCCCAGGACGAGGCGCTCCGGCGCGTGGCGGGGGCGGAAGGGCTCGAGCTCCTCGCCACGGGAGCGAGACCCGATCCTCCGTCCTTCATCGCCGAACCTCGCGATCAGCGCCGACGCGGCCAGCTCCGCCACCTGCCCGATCTCTCGAAGCCCGAACCGGCGCAGCCGGGCGCGGACGTCCGGCTCGGCGGAGAGCAGCGACGCCGGGAGGGGCGCGAGGAATCTCGCCTCCGCACCAGGCGGCACCGAGATGAGCTCGCCCGGCTTCGCGGCGAGCGCCGCCACGGTCGCGGCGAAGCGGGTGCCGGCGATGCCGGCCCGAGGCCGGCCGGCGAGCGGCACCTCGAGGGCCGTCCCGACGCGCTCGACCATGACCGGCTCGGGGCCCCACAGCCCCTCGAGCCCGTCGACCTGGGCCTCGAGCAGCCCGAACGCGACGTCCGTCGGGTCGGACGTGCCTGCGACCGCCGGGCTGAAGCCGGCGAGCCGCTCGAAGGCCGCCTCGAGCTCGGCTTGGTCAGCCTCGGGCTGTGGCTCGAGGAACGTCGCCTCGGGGGCCAGTCGATGGGCCGACCCGAGCGGCATCCCGCGCCGGACGCCGAGTGCCCGCGCCGCGGGATCCGCGTCGAGCACGGTCCCGTTCGACCACGGCTTCCCCCCGAGGACCACCGGCCCCGCCGGCCACGAGCCGGAGGGCAGGCGCCGCCTCGCGAGGTCGAGGAGGAGATGCTGGCGATGGAGATGGAGAAGTCGCATAGTTCGAGATCCCGGGCACTGGGATGACGGGGGCGAGGTGGTTGTCGAGCTCGGCGAGGAGCTCCGGGTGGCGGAGGCAGGCGTCGCGCTCTCCGCCGTCGGCGTAGAGGATCCGCAGCGTCGCCCGCCGCCCGGGTGGGCCGGCGCGATTGCGCGCGACGACCACCTCCGTTCGCTGGCCGACGACGTCCCGCCCGAGCCGGATCCACGATCGGCGGGCGAGCTCGAGGCGAATCCCGGTCGCCTCGCCCACGGCTGCCGCCAGCCCATGCTGGGCACGCGATCCCTCGACTCGCGAGCCCGAGGCGGGCTTCGCCGGCGGCTCGAGGACCACGAGCGTGATGCCCGCCCGCCGGGCGAGCGCCGCGAGCCGGCCGAGTCGATCGCCGAATCTCGCTCCCGTGACGCCGGAGACGGGATTCGCCGCTCCCTTTGGGCCTCCCCGGGGGCTCGGCAGGTCGATGACCAGCAGGTCCACCGCCCGACCCGTGAGCAGCGACCCGGCGATGGCGAGGCCCTCCTCGGCATCGGCGGGGGTCAGCACGACGAGCCACTCCGGCTTCACGCCGCGGGCCACGGCCTCCACGGGATCCAGCGCCGCCGCGAGGTCCAGCCAGGCCACGATCGAGCCCCCGGCCTGGGCCGCCGCGACGAGCCGCAGGGCAAGCGTCGTGCGGCCGCTCGAGACGTCGCCGCGAACCGCGAGGCCCATCCCGCGTGGAACGCCGCCGGGACCGAGGATCGCGTCGAGCTCGGCAAAGCCGGTCGAATGCACACGATCGAGATCGGTCGAGGGACGGAGCGCCGGCTCGCGCGCGGCGTCCGGAACCTCGAGCGGGACGGTCGCGAGCGCACCCACGACCTCGCCGGCGAACCCGGGTGCCGCCGCACCCCAGCGCGACCGAAGCGTCGCGAGGGCCGAGGTCAGGTCCGGGGAAGGGGCAGCCATGCGGTCAGTATCGAACATCTGTTCGAATGAATCAAGGGTCAAACGGTGGTCACGGAGGCCCGAAGTCCGCTATCTGTCACCCGGGGACGACTATCCGCCCAGGTCACCCGCTCCGAGCGGACGCAGACCGGTCACGAGCCCAAGTCACGCTCACGAAGACCTCGCAAAACACGGAACAGCACAGCAACGGTTGATCATCGGCCCGTAACTGTCCTCGGGTGAAAGTTGGAGAAAAATGCTCCGCCCAAGCGGCGGCCCGTCCGAGGCCCCGTGCTAGACTCCGCAGCCGTTCCGAGGCGCCGCGTCACGAGCAATCGAGGCGTGCCATGGCCCGGAAACCGCGTGGGGATGTAGCTCAGCTGGAAGAGCACCGCGTTCGCATCGCGGGGGTCAGGGGTTCGAGTCCCCTCATCTCCACCACCTCCCCGTCCCTGACCTTCGTACCGTTGCCCTGACGTGCCCATCGGTCGAGATTCCGGGTGCGGGGAATTCCCGCGCCGTCCGGAGGCCCGCAATGCCCCAAGGCCTCGATCAGGATCTCGTCCTTGTCGCCGACGATGACGCTGCCAATCGAGCGCTCCTGTCAAGTCTGCTGGAGCGTGGCGGCTACCGCTCGATGGCCGTGGCCGATGGTCGCGACGCAATCAAGGCCGCCGTCGACGAGGCGCCGCATCTGATCCTCCTCGACGTCGGGCTGCCTGGGCTCAATGGGCTCGACGTCTGCCGGCGCCTCCGCGCGGATCCCCGAACCGTCGCTCTCCCGATCATCCTGGTCACCGGCCAGACGGCGTCGCGCGACGTCGTGGCGGGCCTCGACGCGGGGGCCGACGACTTCGTCCGCAAGCCCTACGACGAGGCCGAGCTGATGGCCCGCGTCCGGAGCGTGATGCGACTCGCTCGGGTGACGGCCGAGATGGTCGGCGCCCACGGCGTCATCGCCGCGCTCGCGAATGCGGTCGAGGCGAAGGACTCCTCCACGGAGCTGCACTGCCAGCGCCTGGCAGGCCTTGCGCATCAGCTCGGCATGCAGGCCGGCCTGGAGCCCGCGACGCTCAAGGGTCTCGTCTTCGGCGCGCTGCTCCACGACATCGGCAAGATCGGCGTGTCGGACGCGATCCTCAACAAGCCGGGGCCGCTGAGCCGGGAGGAGTGGGCGGAGATGCGCCTCCATCCGCTCATCGGCGAGCGGATCTGCGAACCCCTGGCAACCGCGTCGCAATTCTCATCGATCGTTCGACATCACCACGAGCGCTGGGACGGCGCGGGCTATCCCGACGGGCTCCGCGGCGAGCTGATCCCGATGGGCGCCCGGATCGTCGGCCTCGTCGACGCCTTCGACGCGATCATCCACGAGCGACCGTATCGGCCCGCGCGGTCCGTCGAGGAAGCGGTCGATGAGCTGAAGCGCGAGGCAGGTTCGCAGTTCGACCCCGACCTCGTCCGCCTGTTCCTGCCGCTGATCGAGCACGAGCCGCAGGAGATCCGAACCCCGGGCATCCGGGCGCTCGAGGCGCTGCGAGCAGCGGTCTGACGCCTGACGCATGACGGCTAGGCGCACCCCGGACGGGCCGCTGCTCCTCGCCGTCGAGGACGAGCCGCGGAACGCCGCGCTCCTCGAGGCGATCCTTGGGCGGGCCGGCTATCGGCTCCGCGTTGCCACCGGCATCACCGAGGCCCGCGAGTTCCTGGACGAGGAGACGCCCGATCTCGTCCTGCTCGACCGCCACCTGCCCGATGGCGACGGGCTGGATCTCATCCCGGAGATCCGCAGCTCCGACCGTCTGGCTGGCGTGCCGATCCTGCTCGTCAGCGCCAGTGTGTTGCCCCGCGACGTGCAGGTTGCGATGGACGCGGGAGCCGACGGCTTCCTCGCCAAGCCGGTCCGCGTGAAGCCGCTCGTCGACGAAGTCCGGAGGCTCCTGGACGCAGGCGCGGTCGCCCCGAAACTGGCAGACTAGCCGCCGCTCTCGGCGCGGCGACGCCCGCCGGGAGGCAGCCACGTGGGTCGGTTGGGCAGGTGGTGAGCCCAAGGGTCTGTAAAACCCTCGTCTTCGACTGTGGCGGTTCGATTCCGCCCCGGCCCACCAGTCACGGCTGCTCCAGCCCGGAGCCCTGTCGCCTCGGTCAGCTCGTTGGCGCATCCAGCGCGGTGTGGATGGCATAGGCGTTGCGCCGGAGCCAGGCACGATCCGCGAGGTGCGTCGGGCGGCGGGCGGCCACCAGCGCCCAGAAGGCGGGCCCGTGGCCGAAGACGCGCAGGTGGGCCAGCTCGTGGACGACGACCGTTTCCAGCGAAGCTGGAGGCGCCAGCACCAGGCGCCACGAGAACATCAGCCGGCCCTTCCGCGACGCACTGCCCCAGCGGCTCTTCGGGTCGCGCACGTCGACCTTCGCCGGCTGGACGCGAAGCGCGGCCGCGTGGCGGGTGACCGCCGCGTCGATGACCGCGCGCGCCTGCTCCCGAAGCCAGGCCGTTAGCACGCGGTCCAGGCCGCGGCGCTCCTTCGGTGCGAGCCGAATCACGAGGGCCGGGCCGTCCGGCCCCGGCGTCACCTCGACCGTCGAGCGTCTGGTCGCGGGCCCCGCGTCCAGAACCCGGATCCGATGGAGCTCGCCAAGGAACGGGACGAGGCCGCCGTCACTGGCGCCGCCACGGGCGGCCGCGGCGTCGCGCTCCCGCTCCAGCCGTCCGAGGTGGCGTACGACCCATGCCTGCCGCTCCAGGAGGAACGACGCAATTCGCGGCTCGGGACTGGCCCAGCCACGCCGCGTCGAGGGCGGCACGGAAACCAGGACACCCGCTCGTGGGTCGATGGTCACGCGGAGGCCCCGGGATCGGGGCGACCGGCGTACGCGATACTCGACGTCGCGCTGACCGAGCCGGAGGCGGAAGGTGGGCTCTGGCGGGAGGACGACCGGATGCCGCATCGAGGAACATCGTGACAGGCCGCCGACCTTCGTGGAGCGATGCTAGGCCTCTGCGATCACCCCGATCGAGAGCCGGAAGCCGGCGCGGCGCAGGAGGGGCGGGAGCATGGTCGATTGCCCGACCGGCCCCCCGGCCGCGAAGACCCTCGCCCACTCCTCGTTGAAGATCTCGAAGTCGCCCGCCTCGCGCAGGGACCAGTTGGCCCACACGACCTTTTCGATCGACGACCCATTCTCCTCAAGGCGCGCCTTGAGGTTGTCGAGCGCCTGGCGGCAGTGCTCCTTCATCCCGCCGCGGACGACCATCTTCGTCTCGGGATCGACGGGTCCAACGCTGGACACATAGATCATCCCGCCCGCCTTCGTCGCCTTGCCCAGGCCGAAAGCGATGATCTCCGGGGTCACGAGGTCCTTGGCGTCCGGCAGGCCGAAGCGACCCTTCTGCACCCGCGTCGGCTTGTTCGGATCCTCCGGCGGGATCCCATACTCGCCCGGTGGCAAGGTCACGCCATTGCGCACGAACTGGCCCATGAAGGTCGGGCGAATGCCGGTCGGCGCGAGCTGGCCCTGGATCTTGCCGTCGACGACCCCGGTCTGCTGCCAGGCGAAGACGTCCTGGGTAAGGATCTCGTCGTCCTCGATCCCGTAGATCTCGGTGATGTGCGTGACCTTGCGCGAGCCGTCCTTCAGTCGGGCGGTATGGACGATGAGGTCGACTGCGGATGCGATCTGCTCGCGAATGGCCCGGAGTGGCAGGTCGTAGCCCGTCATCAGGACCATCGTCTCGAGGCGTCGGAGCATGTCCTTCGGGGTGTTCGCATGGCCGGTCGAGAGGGAGCCGTCCTGGCCCGTGGTCATCGCCTGGAGCATGTCGAGGGCCTCGCCCGATCGACACTCGCCGACGATGACCCGGTCCGGGCGCATGTGCATCGCGTTCCGGAGCAGGTCGCGGATGACGATCTCGCCCTCGCCCTCGATGTTGGGCGGGCGTGACTCGAGCGTGACGACGTGCTCCTGGCGCAGCTGGAGCTCTGCGGCGTCCTCGATCGTCACGATCCGCTCGTCGTTCGGGATGAACGACGACACGACGTTCAGGAAGGTGGTCTTCCCGGAGCCCGTGCCACCGGAGACGAAGATGTTGAGCCGGGCTTCGACGCAGGCTCGCAGAAACTCGAACATCTCCGGCGTGGCCGTGCCGAACGAGATCAGGTTTTCGACCGTGTACGGCGTCTTCGAGAACTTCCGGACGGTAATGACCGGGCCGATCAGCGACAGCGGCGCGATGATCGCGTTGACGCGCGAGCCGTCCGGCAGCCGGGCGTCGACCCGCGGGCTGGTCTCGTCGATCCGCCGGCCCAGGGGCCGGATGATCCGATCGATGATCCGGAGGACGTGCTCGTTGTTCAGGAAGAACGAGTCGACCTTGAGGATCTTGCCCTTGCGCTCGATGTAGATGTGATCCGGCCCGTTGACCATGACCTCGGTGATCGACGGGTCGTTCAGGAGCGGCTCGAGCGGCCCGAAGCCGGTGATCTCGTGGATCATCTCCTCGACGAGCTTGTTCCGCTCGTCCCGGGTCACCGCGAAGCTGTTCTCGGTGATGACCCGATCGACGATGCCCTCGATCTTGGTCTTCGTGTCCGTAGCCGTCCCATCGAGCAGGGTGTCGAACGCGGCGATGACGTGGCCCTGCATCTTGACCCGGATGTCGTGGAGCATCGACTCGCGGGTAGTGTTGCGCGGGGCGGCGGACTTGCCGGCCTCCGGCACGGGAATGACGGCGGGCAGGTTCGTGCCCGGCGGCGGCGCCTCGGCAACCGGGACCTCGCGCGGCGGCTTCGCGCCGTTGGTTTCTGGCGGGGCCGGTGCGGCGGGTGTGGCGGTTGCGGCGGCTTCGGCGGCTTGCGCGGCCTTGAGTTGCCGTTCGAGCAGCGACATTCGGTTGTCGGTTCCCCCGCCTTGACGCGTGGACGCGACGGTGTTCGTTCGATTCGATCTTCGCGGGTGAGCCCTTCCGGGATCAACCACGCCAAGAACGTCGAGAGGATACTGCCCCCGCGAGAATGTTCGGTTGGGTCTGAAGTACTACTGGGCAGTCGGCGGGATTTGATCTGGCGGCGCCGATCCGCGAGGGCCTTTGCTATGCTCCGCGCTCCGGCAGGGGGCTATAGCTCAGCTGGAAGAGCGTCTGAATGGCATTCAGAAGGTCAAGGGTTCGAATCCCTTTAGCTCCACCACTTTCCCCGCCCGATCCGGGGCTCCTCGTCGCGCGCGTCCCGGACAGCTCGACGGGTTGTCCAATCCGCGACCTGCCGCTAGGATGCGCCGACCATGACTTCGGTGCGAATCTCGAACGCCAGCCTCGCGCTTACCACCGGGTAGCCCGGCGCGCCAAACGCGCGAAGGCTGCCCAGACGACCCCTTGTCGAGATGACGAGGGGTTTTTGATTGGCCGATGGCCCCTGCCGGACCGGCCATCGAACGTCAAACTTGAACCGAACGACGACAGGAGCCCACGACGTGACGCACACGCAGGACCCGAAGGAGCGGACCAGGATCGAGCGGTACGACCCCGCCTCGATCGAGCCGCGCTGGCAGGCGCGCTGGGACGAGCTGCGGCTCTATCACACGGACCTGGACGACACCAAGAACCGCTACTACCTGCTGACGATGTACCCGTACCCCTCAGGCGACATCCACATCGGGCACTGGTACATCAAGACGCCGACCGACGCGATCGCCCGCTACCAGCGGATGCACGGCAAGAACGTCTTTCTGCCGATCGGCTTTGACGCGTTCGGCCTGCCGGCCGAGAACGCGGCGATCAAGCAGAACATCAACCCGCGCGACTGGACGATGTCGAACGTCGCCAACATGCGCCGCCAGCTGCGCCAGATGGGCGCGACCTTCGACTGGGATTCCGAGGTCGTCACGTGCGATCCCGACTACTACAAGTGGAACCAGTGGTTCTTCCTGCAGTTTCTGAAGGCCGGCCTGGCCTATCGCCAGAACTCCCCGGTCGACTTCTGCCCGAACGACGGCACCCTCGCGCGCGAGCAGGTCGAGGGCGTCGATCGGCGCTGCTGGCGCTGCGGCGCGAAGGTCGAGAAGCGTGACCTGGACCAGTGGTACCTGCGGGTCACGAAATACGCCGACGAGCTGCTCGACTTCAGCGAGATCCAGTTCCCGGACCCGATCCGGCACATGCAGACGAACTGGATCGGGCGCTCCGAGGGCGGCGAGATCACGTTCGAGGCGGCGCCCGGCGCGGACGGGAAGGGCGGCGGGCAGGAGATCCGGGTCTTCACGACCCGGCCGGACACGCTGTTCGGGGCGACGTTCATGGTCCTCGCACCGGAGCACCCGCTGGTCGCCGAGCTGGCGGCCCCGGATCGCCGCGCAGAGGTGGAGGCCTACGTCGAGAAGGCGCGCATCGCGACCGAGATCGAGCGCCTGTCGACCGACCGCGAGAAGACCGGCGTGGCGATCGGTGCCGACGCGATCAACCCGGTCAACGGCGAGCGCATCCCGATCTTCATCGCCGACTACGTCCTCGCCACGTACGGCACGGGCGCGATCATGGCCGTCCCGGCCCATGACGAGCGCGACTTCGCCTTCGCGAAGCAGTTCGGGCTGCCGGTGCGGCAGGTGGTCGCGGTCGGTGGAGACGGTGCGGCCGCCGCCGAGGGCGGCGCCTCGATGGCCGAGGCCTACATCGCCCATTCGGAGGGCGAAGTGCTCGTGAACAGCGGCGAGTTTTCCGGCCTGGCCGCCGACGAGGGCGGCAAGCTGATCGTCGCCTCACTGGAGGCGCGCGGCAAGGGCAAGGCTGCCGTGACGTACCGGTTGCGCGACTGGCTGGTCAGCCGCCAGCGCTACTGGGGCACGCCGATCCCGGTGATCCACTGCCCGACCCACGGCATCGTGCCGGTGCCCGAGAAGGACCTGCCGGTCCTGCTGCCCGACACGGTCGACTACGCCGGCGTGGGCGTGAACCCGCTCACGCGCGACGAGGCGTTCCTGAACGTCACCTGTCCAATCGATGGCGAGCCCGCCAAGCGGGAGACCGACACGATGGACACGTTCATGGACTCGAGCTGGTACTGGTTCCGCTACCTGTCGCCGGACTTGCCGGACCACCCCATCGACCATGACCGGGTCGAGACGTGGACGCCCGTCCAGCTCTACACCGGCGGCGCCGAGCACGCCGTGATGCACCACCTGTACGGACGCGAGTTCACCAAGATGGTTCGCGACCTCGGGATGATCCGCCAGAACGAGCCCTGGAAGCGGGTCTTCAACCAGGGCCAGATCCTGGGCGCGGACGGCGAGCGGATGTCGAAGTCGCGGGGCAACGTGCAGGACCCCGACGAGCTCGTCCAGAAGTACGGCGCCGATACGGTCCGGCTGTTCCTGATGTTCATGGGCCCGTGGGACCAGGGCGGCCCGTGGAGCCCGACCGGGATCGGCGGTGTGCATCGGTTCCTGACGCGGATCTGGGCCCTGGCGCTGGACCCGCACTACAGGGAGCCAGGCGACCCCGATGCCGGCTCGCTGCCAGACGGTCAGGACGAGCCGGCGGCGCGAGCGGCCATTCGCGCCGCGGCCCACCGGACCCTGCGCGAGGTGACGGCCGACTACGAGAAGTTCCACTTCAACACCATGGTCGCGAAGCTGATGGAGCTGTCGAACGCGCTGTTCCGCTACCGCGGCTCGTCGGTCGCCGGCGGCCCGGAGTGGGACGAGGCGATCCGGATGCTGCTGCTGATGCTGGCGCCGGCGGCGCCGCACGTGACCGAGGAGCTGTGGTCACGCCGGCTGGCTGCCGCGGGCAAGAAGTGGTCCTCCATCCACAAGGCGACGTGGCCGGTCGTGGACGAGGCGGCCGCCGCCGAGTCGACGCGCGAGGTTCCGGTCCAGATCAACGGCAAGGTCCGCGACCGCGTCGTGGTGCCGGCAGGGGCGGATGCCGCCGCGGTGGAAGCAGCGGTCCTCGCTGCGCCGCGGATCCAGGAGCTGCTGGCCGGTCGGGCGCCGGATCGCGTCATCCAGGCAGGCGGCGGCAAGCTCGTCAACCTGGTCGTCCGAGACCTCGGATAAAGGCGGCCATCCCGATGGAGAAGTTCGCCACCTGGGACGAGAACCTCGCGAGCCATACGCCGGAGGTCCAGGCGGCTGCTCGAGCCCTCCATGCGATCATCCGCGAGGAGCTCCCGGACGTCGTCGTCCAGTACGACCCGGGCAACGGCCTGCTCGCGTTCGGGCGGTCGATGCAGATGCGCGACCTGCTTTTCGCACTCATTCCGCACCGCGGCTGGGTGAACCTCCAGCTCGCCGACGGCGCGCTGCTCCCGAACCCCGATGGGCTCATCGAGGGCACCGGCAAGAAGATCCGCCACATCAAGGTTCGCGCCGGCGCGGACGCCTCCGGGCCTGGCGTGCTGGCTGTCATGAGGGCGCAGCTGGAAGTTCGCTGAAGCTGACGCTCAGCCGCGCGGCCGGTTTGACCCGCCCTTTCCGTAGATCAGGCGCCTGGTGAACGAGGCTCCGGCGACGACGATGGCGATCCACGCGGCCAGGATCGCGATCCCGAGAGCGGCGCCGAAGGCATCGAAAGCCACGTCGTAGCCCGTCGGGGCGATGGATTTGAACGCGACGAGCGACCCCAGCACCGCGAATGAGGTGACCAGGACCCAGACGAAGGCGATGATCGCCGTCCCGCCGAATGATGTGAGCGACGCTGCCGGGCCACCGTCGAGCGTCTCGCCGATGGCCCGCGCCAGCGTCGACGTCGTGGAGGCCGTCGAGTTGCGGGCCATGACAAAGCTCAGTGGAACCACGAGCAGCCCAAGGACTGCCGACGCCTGCAGAACCCCCGGGATCGACGGGAGGAGACCGTCGGCCGACCCGCTGAACACTCGGATGCCGGCGGCCGCGGCAACCGACGCGCCGAGGTACGTCTGGATTGCGAGGAGGAGGCGGACCGCATGAATCACGAGGTGCGAGCGATCAGGCGACACGACGATCCGAGCCAGGCCGAGGAGGCCCCAGCCGAGGATGATCCCGGTCGGAACGCCGACGACCAGGCCCACGCCGAGCAGCTCTTCCCGGTTCGCAAGACCTTCTGGCCCCGCGCTCACGATGCCAACGATCATCCCGATGCTCGCGCCGCCAAGCGCCAGGGACGGCACGAGCCGGCGGCGATCGGCGCGGACCCACGGCCTCTCCTCAGGCTGCACGGCACGGGCGGCGAGCGTGGTGTTGACCTCATCGAGGAGCTTCTCATTGCCCGTCACGGCGGTCCTCCGTCGACGCAGAGAGTAGCGACCACCATGTTGCCCGAGCGCTCAGTCTGAAGGCGCCCACCTGTGGCCCGAGACGGCTCCGTCGGTAGGCCGACTCGGGCCGTCCGAGACGTCGCGCCGGGACGCCTCCTAGTTCGGTCGGGAGGTCTTCTCGGCGTCGGCGATCGACTCTTCCTTGAGGCGCGCGCGGTAGCGGGCGGCCTTGGCCTGGTTGCCGCAGGAGCGCATGTCGCACCAGCGGCGGCGGCCCGTCGGCGAGGAGTCGAAGAAGGCCCAGCGGCAGCGATCGTTGGCGCAGACGCGCAGTCGCTCAGGGCGACCGGTGGCCAGCTCCTCGATGACCGCCTCGGCGATCAGCGCCAGCGCGTCGTCGACCGGGGTATCGGCGTGGCGATGCCCGATCCGGAGCGCCGAGCCGTCGAGCTCGAGGCGCGTCGGGCGGCGCTGCTCGAGCGTCGCGTTCACGAGGTGGACGGCGTCCGCGTCAGGCTTCCGGCCGTCGACGACGGCGTCGACGACTTCGCGCAGCGCGCTGCGCACCCGGCGGATGCGGGCGAGGTCGTCCTCGTGGATCCGAATGCCGGCGTCGGGGTGCACGAGCTCGTGCTCCAGGAACCACATCGCGGCGTCGGTCGGGCTCGCCAGGTGCTCGTCGCGCTGATGCTGCTCGTCGGTTCGGCCGTGGCCCGGGTGGAGCGTGTTGAGGAAGTCGAGGGCCGACTCCAGGTCGATCCCGTGGGAGTGCTCGGCGGGGGAGATGTTGGCCATCGGTTACTGCTTGGTTTCCATGCTGATAACCACTCTACAGCGCTTGACAGGTTACGCGCAAGAGGCTAATGTATACACCGTAACCGATTAAACCGTAGAAACGGGTTACGGACCTTGGGAAGGAGGCCACGAATGGCGCTCTTCATCGCAATCGCACTGCCACTGGCGCTCTTCGCCGCTCTGGCGCTCGCCGCACAGCTGTGGGGCGTTGATTCCCGACCGAACCTGGGCGACGACCACGCCCGGTAGGCCGTAGGAGACCCGTCGACATGCAACACACACCGGAGTTTCAACCCATGCACGCATTTGCACCGTACCTCCTGGCGCTTCACCAGAAGGATCTTCTGGCGGAGGCCGAGATCACTCGCCGGGCGAAGCTCGCCTCGGCATCGCAGCCCAGCATCCCGGCCTGGCGCCGAGGGCTTGGCTGGATCTTCGCGGCGGCCGCCCGATCGCTCGATCCGAGCATCGGCGACCGGCCCTCCAAGGGTCGTGGCGCTCGCGCCATGGCCGCCTGACGGGCCAACCCATCGAGGGTTCGATCTCGTATCGTCAGAACCCATGACACCAACTGAATCCGGCGACAGGCCCGCCCCTCCTAGAGGGCTTGCCGCCACAACCTGGGGCCCCGGCCGACTCGACCTCTTCTGGGTCGATGACGATCGGGGCCTTTGGCATTCCGCGTGGGCCTCTGGTTCGTGGACGGCCGCCGAGCCGCTGGGCGGGGAGCTCGCGTCGCCGCCGGCGGTCGTGACCTGGGGCGAGGGCGAGATGGAGGTCTTCGCCGTCATGGCCGACGGCCAGCTCTGGAACCGCTACTGGGACCGCACCTCCTGGCATGACTGGGAGTCGCTCGGCGGCGAGCTGGATCCGGCTGCGACGCCGGCCGCGTCCTCGTGGGGCCGCGATCGCCTGGACGTGTTCGCCCGAGGTGTCGACGGGCAGACGTGGCACCGCTGGTGGGACGGCACGCAGTGGGTGCCCTGGGAGCAGCTCGACGGATAAGCCGCAGATAAGCGGTCGTCGGTAGGGTTCAGATCGACGCCCCGTCGGACGAAGTGCCCCGACCGACGGGGCGTTCACCTCCGGCCCGCCGAGTCGCCCGTCGACAACCCGTCGAGCAGCTGGACGAGCCGCCCGCCGAGCAAGCTCGTTGACCCAAAGGGTCGTTCACCCCGCCCATAGCCGCCGGATCGAGGCCGAGCCTTGGACCAGTCGACGCCGGCGTGGCGTGTCTTCGATGAGCCCGCTGCAGGACAAGCGGCGAGCGGACCGGCAGCGGGTCGCGCTGGTGCCGGGCCACCGGGTGGCGTCGCGCTCGCGTCACCCAATGTCCTGTTCGCCGCTGCGGCGGTCATCGGCGCCGTCCTCATCGGCGCCGTGGCGCTCGTCCTCGCGGCCGGCGAATCGGGAGGAGCAACCGTTGAAGGGCCGGCGACGGGGTACGCCTCGTCCGCGCCGGAAATCGGCGACCCCCAGATCGGCGAGATCGTGGTGGACGTCGCGGGCGCTGTGGCCAATCCCGGCCTGTATCACCTCGCCACGGGGGCCAGGGTCGGTGATGCCATCGATGCCGCGGGCGGGTTCGGACCTCGTGTCGACGTCGACCGAGTCGGGCGGGAGCTGAACCTCGCGGCAACCCTCAAGGACGGTGACCAGGTCCGCGTGCCGTCGCGCGACGATCCGGCGACGGGTTCAGGTGGCAACGGCGGGTCTGGTGGTTCCGGGGCTGGCGAGTCCGGAGGCGGCGGCGCCGTGAACCTGAACACGGCCACCCAGGCGGAGCTCGAGGAGCTGCCGGGGATCGGTCCGGTGACCGCCGACAAGATCATCGCGGCCCGCGAGGAGGCGCCGTTCCGCACGGTCGACGAGCTGCGGGAGCGGGGGCTCGTCGGCGAGAAGACGTTCGAGGACCTTCGGGCGCTCGTCACGGCGGGCTAGCCGATGCCGCGTCCCGCCTGGCTGGCCGCCGGAGCGACGGCCGGCAGCCTCGCGATCGGGCTCGCCCAGGATGCGATCGCGATCCTGGTCGGTCCACTTCTCCTGCTCCTCGCCGTGGCGGCGCACGCGATCGGCCAGGGCACGGCGAGCCGCCGCCTCACGGCCCTCGCGATCGGCTTCGTTGCCATCTCCCTGCGCTCCGCGGCTGCCGGCGGTCCCCTACCGACATCCGGCCCCATCCCGACCGGCAGCGGCCCGTGGATCGGCACGGTCCAGACGGTCGGCGCACCGAGGGCCGGCACTCGTCCGACGACGATGCTGCTCGCGCTCGAGGACGCCCAGCCAATTCGCGTCGCGGCAACCCTGCCGTGGTTCCCGGCGGTAGTGCCGGGCGACCGCCTCGAGGTGTCAGGCAGGATCCGGCCGCCACCGGACGATGGCTACGGCGCGTACCTCGAGAAGATCGGCGCGATCGGGACCCTGCGCGCCGAAGCAGTGGCGCTGCTGCCTGCCACCGGCACGCTTGAGCGAACCCTCGAGGGCTTCCGTCGCGCCGCCGCCGCCGGCATCGACCGTTCGATGCCCGAACCGGAGGCCGGGCTTGCCGCGGGAGTGCTGATCGGGCTCCGTGATCGAGTCGATCGAGACCTCGCGGATGCGTTCACGATCGCCGGTGCGAGCCACGTCGTCGCCATCAGCGGCTGGAACATCGCGATCGTCGCGTCGACGCTTGGCGCGTTGGCCGGCGGGCTGCAGCGGCGGCGGCGCGCCGTTCTCACGGCGATCGCGATCATCGTTTACGTCGCGTTCGTGGGCCCGTCGCCGTCGGTGGTTCGCGCCGGCGTCATGGCGGGCGTGGCGCTGCTCGCCCGCGAGCTGGGCCGGCCCGGCACGGCCGCCGCGGCGCTTGGCTGGGCCGTCACGGGCCTGCTGCTGATCGATCCGGGGTGGGCATTCGATGCCGGCTTTCGACTGTCGGTCCTGGCAACGGCCGGGATCATCGCCTGGGGCTCCGGGTTGACCGAACGACTGGCGGGCGCCGAGCCCTCGCGGCCGCGGCGCTGGGTGGCCGAGATCCTCGGCGTCTCGTTCGCGGCCCAGGCGGCGACGACGCCGGTCGTCCTGTTCATGTTCGGTCGCCTGTCGCTGGTCGCGCCGCTCGTGAACCTGCTCGTCGTCCCGCTGGTGCCCCCGGCGATGGCGCTGGGAGCGCTCGCGCTGGTGGTCGGCATGCTGGTCGATGCGGGCGTCCCGCCGGTCGTCGCAACGATCATTGGGCTCCCGGGGTGGGCCCTGTACGCGGCGATGGTCGGGGTGGTCAGGATCGGAGCCGGGCTGCCGCTGGCGAGCCTGGAGCTCGTCGCGCCCTGGGATGGCCTCGCTGCTGCCGTCTCGGCGTTGCTGATCGTTGCCGGCGCGAGGTATGGCGACCGCTGGCTGGCTGCGATTCGGGCGGCCTGGGCAAGGCCTGGCGCGGAGACCGCCGGCGTGGAACCGAAGCGTGGCGCCGGCCGAGTGGTCGGCCGGAGCCGAAGCGGCGCTGGCGGTTCGACGAGCGGCCGGGCCGGCGCGACGCACCGCCGGACTGGTGCTGCCCAGCGAGCGAGCCTCGCCACGCAACTAGCAACGGGAGCACTCGCGGTCGCGACGATCGGGCTCGCGCTGGTGCTCGTCCATCGACCCGACGGGCTCGCTCGGGTAGTTGTCCTGGACGTTGGCCAGGGTGACGGGATCCTCGTGGAGGGCGGTCGAGGCGGACGCCTCGTCGTCGATGGCGGGCCTGATCCGGCTCGCCTCTTGATCGCGCTCGACGAGCGCCTCCCGCCGTGGGACCGCCGCATCGACATTCTCGTCCTGAGCCATCCCCACGAGGACCACGTTGCTGGACTCGCGCTGCTGCTCGAGCGCTACAGCGTCGGCCGCGTGTACGAGCCGGGGATGCTCGGGCCGGGCCCGGGCTACGAAGCCTGGGACCAGGTGCTCGCGAACGGCGGACCACCGCGCGGCCGCCTCTCGACCGGCGACCGGCTGACGCTGGACTCGATTCGATTCCGGGTCCTCTGGCCGGACCCGAACCGGGTGCCCGAGCGACCACCCGACGGAGGGGCGTCGATCAACAACGTCTCGATCGTGCTGCTTGGCGAGGTCGGGTCGCAGCGGTTCCTCCTGATGGGCGATGTCGAGGAGGGCGTGGATCCCGAGCTGCTCGACCGCGGGATCCCGCCGGTCGACCTCCTCAAGGTCGCCCACCACGGCTCGAAGACGGCCAGCACGCAGGCGTTCCTCGACGCGGCACGCCCGAAGGTCGCCGTCGCGTCCGCGGGCGCGGGAAATCCGTATGGCCATCCCGCGCCGGCGACGATGGAGCGGCTCGCCAACGTCGCCGGACGCACGTACCGGACAGACACGGACGGTGCGGTCGAGGTCACGTTCACCGGCCAGGCACTCCGCGTCGCGACGAGCGGCCCGCGCCCGACACCGAAGCCGCGGGCAACGCCAACGCGGCCGAACAGCGCGACGGCATCGCTCGTCGCCGCGACGCCGGGGAGGGCCGCCTCGGTGGCCCCGACGGGCTTCCTGTGCGGGATCCCCAGTTCGCCGCCCGACCTGGCCAGGAGAACCGTCGTGGAGCCACCGACGGCACCCGAGGCGCCGTCGCGTCCCGCGGTCGCGTTCGGGGCTCGAGCCGCGCGGCTCGCAGGTTCCGCGCTCCGTCCCATCGCGCGACTTCCGGATCCCGCGAGCGGCCCGCGAACCCGCCTCGCCTACCATCGCGGCGATGGATTCGGACCGGCCCTCGGCCCCCGCGACCGCACGCGAAACGGCGCCCCTCGCCTACTTCTGGGGCGACGACGCGTTCGGGCTCGAGGCGGCGGTGGAGACCTTTCGGAAGGACGCGAATCGTTTCCCGGAAGGCACGCCCGACCGCTGGCGGCCCGAGGAGCGGCCCGAGTCCGGCCGCCTCCTGGGCGAGATCCGGGAGCGGCTCGCGACGGGTTCGATGTTCGGCTCGGGCAGCCTGGCGATCGTGCCGAGCCTGGGCGCGCAGGTCCGATCGACCGCCGGCAAGGAGGAGCTCGCCGCGATTCTGGCCACCGTGGCGCCCGGGAACGGGCTGGTGATCGTCGAGGAGACCGAGTCCGGTGGGCGCGAAGCCCCGAGCAAGGTGGTCGCCGAGGCGATCCGCAATGCCGGCGGGATCGTCGCGCAGCTCCACGCGCCCCGGGAGGGCGCGCTGGCGGCCTGGATCGAGATGCGGGCCCGGGAGCGCGAGATCAAGCTCGGGAATGGCGCCGCGCGAGAGCTTGCGACGCGCGTCGGTGGGTTCATCCGCGAGGGCGACGTCGAGCGCCAGCAGCAGGGCCGGATCGCGGTCATGGAGCTGGAGAAGCTCGCCCTCCGCCACGCCGACGACGGGCCGGTCAGCGTCGAGGACGTGCAGGACCTCGTCGCCGAGGCGGTCCCGGGCTCGATGTGGGCCTTCGTCGACGCCGTCGGGATGCGCCAGCGCGCCCGGGCGCTGGAGTTCCTGGAGCGCCTGATCGAGGACAAGCCCGCACCTGTGCTCCTCGCCGTCGTCCACCGCCGGATCCGCTAGCTGATCGAGGTCCAGGACCGGCTGGAACGCGGCGAGACGCCCGGCTCCCTCGTCCGGTCGATGCGCCTGCAGCCGTTCCGCGCGGAAACCCTCGCCCGTCAGGCCAAGGGCTGGTCCGGCCCAGACCTCGATGGCGCGCTCGACGGGCTCATCGAGCTCGACGCGCAGGTCAAGGGCGTCGGCGGGCGCAGGTCAACGGACGCGCGCGACCGCCTGGCGTTCGATCTCTGGATCACCGATCGGGTCGCCCCCGCCTGACCGGGTCGCCCACCTGACTCGCGCCGGAGCGCACCGGTCAGGCTACGTCCAGGCGCGCTCCTGGAGCACGACGTCGCTCTCGATGGCGAACGTGCAGCGCCCAGTGCTGAGGTCCAGCAGCTCGATCAGGTCGGGATCGATGTAGAGCTGGTGGCAATCCGAGCACAGCCCGCCCGGGATACCGAAGCAGAGGCGCTCGGTCTGGTCGGGCAGCCGGAAGGTCGCGTCGAACCGGGTGCTGATCAGCAGCCTGGTGCACGCGGGGCAGCGGTCGCGGCCGGTGGACATGCCCGGATCGTGCGACGAGCCACGTTCGGACCATATGACCCGCAGGTACGGGTCGACCCCGTACCGCCGTCGCTTCGCTATTGCACCTGGAGGATCGTCTTGGCCTCGTGCCAGTGCTTCTCGAGCGAGTAGTAGTCACGCTCCGGCGGCGTGAAGACGTGGACGATCACCGACCCGAAGTCGACCAGGACCCAGTGCGACGCCGCGGTCCCCTCGCGCCCGAACGCGTGGATCTTCTCGTCGCGCATCCCCGAGATGACGCCGTCCGCGATCGCGTCCAGCTGGCGCTCCGAACCACCCGAGGCGATCACGAAATAGTCGGCCACGGTGGTGAGGCCCGTGAGGTCCAGCAGGACGATGTCGGCGGCCTTCTTGTCCTCCACCAGCTCGACAATGCGGCGGGCGAGGTCGAGCGCCGGCATCTCCGGCGCGGCGGTCTTTGCGGCCGCGGGCACCTTGACGCGCTTCGGCAGTCCGGATGGGTTTCGAGCGAGATCGGTCACTGGGCGATTGGTCTCCTGTACAGCGCATGGTCGACGATGTAGGCCTCGACGGCCTCGGGGACGAGGTAGCGGATGGATCGGCCGGCGGCGACGCGCGTTCGCAGGGCGGTCGACGAGAGCCCGAGCCGCGGGCCCCCGAGGTAGTCGACGCGATCCTCGCGTCCCGGGAATGCGCGCGCGATCCATGCCGGGTCTGGCGCAGGGTAGCCCTCGCGCGGCACGACCGCCATCCGGGCCGACTCGAACAGGCGCTCCGGCTCGTGCCAGCTCGGCAGCTCGGCGAAGGTCTCGGCCGAGAGGATCAGGTGGAGGGTCGCCTTGGAATGGGCGCTCGCGAGGGCGTCAACGGTGTCGACCGTGAACGACGGCCCGTCGCGCTCGATCTCGAGGGTCGAGAGCTCGAAGGCCGGGTTGCCGGCGATTGCCAGCTGGACCATCGCGACCCGGTCTCGCACCGGGGACACGGAGCCCGGCAGCTTGTGGGGCGGCTGGCCCGCCGGGACGAACAGCACCCGATCGAGGCCGAGGGCCTCGCGCGCCTCCTCCGCGACCGCGAGATGGCCGACGTGAATGGGATCGAACGTCCCGCCCATGATCCCGATCGCGCGCGCTTCGCTCACAGGGCGCCCCTCGCGGCGGCGCCGCTCACCGCCGAGCAGCCCAGGGCTCGGCCTCCCACTCCAGCTCGACGGACCCGATCCGGACCGTGTCGCCGGCGCTGGCCCCGGCCTTGCGGAGCTGCTCGTCGGCCCCGAGCCGCTCGAGGTCGCGCTGGAACCGTTCCGCCGATTCCTCGACCTCGAAGTCCGTCTGCGCGGCGAGGCGCTCGATCCGGCGGCCGGCGACGCGGAATGCCCCATCGGGCTCGATGGTCACGCTCACCCGGTTCGGGTCGGCGTCGAGTCGATGGACGACCACGCCCGATGGATCGGGCGGCGCATCGAGCTCGTCGATCGACGGCAGGAGCTTGGCGATGGCCCCGCGGAAGGCGTCAATTCCCTGGCCCGCCGACGCAGAGATCGCGACCGCCTCCAGCCCCGCGCGGGCCCGTCCCGCTCGGAACGCGGGCCACGCGTCTGCCGCGGACGGCAGGTCGATCTTGTAGAAGGCGACCAGCATCGGCTTCTCCAGGAGCTTCGGATCGTGGGCCCGGAGCTCCTCGCGGATCACGTCGAAGTCCCACTCCGGATCGCGCGCCGAGCCGTCGACGACGTGGACCAGGACCCGCGTCCGCTCGACGTGCCGCAGGAACGCGTGGCCGAGGCCCGCGCCGCCGCTGGCGCCTTCGATCAGTCCGGGGACGTCGGCGATCGTCGGCCGCCGGAGGTCGCCGGCGCCGACCTCGTCGGCGAGATCCATCACGCCCAGGTTCGGCTCGAGGGTCGTGAACGGGTAGTCGGCGATCTTGGGTTGGGCGGCGGTCACCGCGGCGAGCAGGGTCGACTTGCCGGCGTTCGGCAGCCCGACCAGCCCGACATCCGCGATCAGGCGGAGCTCGAGGCGGACCCAGCGCTCCTCGCCCGGCTCGCCCTTCTGGGCGTGCTTGGGGGACTGGTGGGTCGAGGTCGCGAAGTGGGTGTTGCCGAGCCCGCCACGCCCACCCCGGGCGACCATCGCCTGCTGGCCCCTCGCGACGAGGTCGGCGATCAGCTCGCCCGTTTCGTCGTCGTAGATCGCCGTGCCGGGCGGCACGTCGAGGATCAGATCGTTGCCGGCCTTGCCATGGCGCCGGGCGCGCGTGCCGCCTCCGCCAGGCGTCGCCTTGAAGTGGTGCTTGTACTGGAAGTCACGAAGGGTCGTCTGGCCGGGATCGACGCGCAGGTACAGGGAGCCGCCGCGTCCGCCATCGCCGCCGTCAGGGCCGCCCCGCGGCACATGGGCCTCGCGCCGAAAGGTCGAGGCGCCCGCCCCGCCATCGCCGGCGCGCACCCAGATCTTCACGCGATCGAGAAACATTCCAACCTATCTTCGCACGGAGTGCGACCCGGGCCGGTCAGTCCACACCTGGCGGATCGAGGCCGACCGGCTGGCGGTCGGGGGCTCGGCCAGCCCGACCATCAGCGACCCCGAAACTGCGTCTGTCGGCGCAGGGAGGGCAGGCCGAGACCGTGACCGTCGGACGGTCGGCCGCTAGTAGTATCGGAGCGGGTTGACCCGGTACGAGCCGCTCTCCCAGGGTCGGCCGACCCAGACCTCGAAGTGGTCGTGAGGGCCGGTCGCCCAGCCGCTGGAGCCGACGCGCCCGACCCGCGAGCCCTTGCCCACGTACTCGCCAGCACCGACCGAGACGGCGGACATGTGGTTGTGAGCGCTGAAGATGCCGTTGCCGTGGTTGATCCAGACCTGGTAGCCGCCGCCGTTGCTCTTCCAGCCCGCGAACACGACCGTTCCCGCACGCGGCGAGGCGATCCCGCTGCCGTAGTCGGCGGCGATGTCAAGGCCGTAGTGGCCGTAGTGGAAGTACTGGCTGACGTAGCCGCCCGGGACTGGCCACGCCCACGGCCCGGCCACCGGCACGAACCCGCCGCCGCCGCTGCCGCCACCAGACGCCGGTCGCGGCGTGGGCTTGGGCGTCGGCTTCGCGGTCGGCATCGGGGCACCCTTGGCGCCGGGGAGCATGAGGACCTGGCCGACGATCAGGTTGGTGTCGGAAAGCTCGTTCGTGGTGATGATCTCGTCGGCCGTGATCTTGTTGGCCGCTGCGAGCGTGTCGAGCGTGTCGCCGGCCTTGACCGTGACGACCAGGCCGTTGACCGGGGGGATGACGAGCTCGCGGCCGGCCTTGAGCCCGTCCTTCGAGGTGAGCTTGTTGGCCCACCAGACGGTCATCATCGAGACGCCGTAGCGGCTCGCGATGCTCGTGAGCGTGTCGCCTTCCTTGACCTCGTAGTGGCGCAGCATCCCGGCGGACGTTTGAATCGAGGTGTCGACCGCGACCGGCTTGTAGAACGTGCCGTCGTCGATGACCTCGGCGTTGAACGCCGGCTCCTCGAAGTACCCGTCGTCCTCGAGGTCCGAGAAGGCATCGGCCTTGCCGCCGATGGTGATCCGGGCGGCGTCCGCGCCGCCCTCTGCGGCAGCGAAAGCAGCTCCCTCGGCCGCGCCAACGGGTGCCGCAGGCGCGAGGCTGACGCTCGCCGCGGCCATGACGATCAACGCGATCGCGATGGGCAGGGCCCGGTCTGACGAGAAGCGCAGGAGCATGTGGCGGCGGTACAGCCGCCGGCGGATCGAGCCTCGCGGCGTCGAGCGCGTCACGCGCGCACTGATGCGCTCGGCCGTGTCACGTGTCGCGACGGCGGCTCGCTGCCGGGCCTTGGGTGTCGCGGTCAGGAGATCGGCGCAGACACGGGCAGCACCAATCGCTCGGCGATGGGCCTGTCGCGCGGTCCTCGGCTTCGTCGACTCGTCGGCGGGGCCTTCGAGTCGCTTTGAGCGGTCCTGCGCACTGCCACGCACGACGCCGCTCACAGCGTTCAGCAATATGGTCTCCTGGCGGGACGGTCCGTGCGCGGCGGAGTGCGCGCGGGGTGCTTGGGTCAGGACCGTCGGGCGGGTCGCGATCTTGAGCTGGGGTTCTCTCTTCGCGGCCGAGGCCCACTCCTCCGCGGGCGTCGACGTTGCACCGACCTTACCACGGCCCCATTGAGCGCGGCAAACCTGCTATCGGTCCCGTGTCAACGGGCATTCCGGCCGTGCATCGAGGCACGCGCGTGCCTAGCGCGTCAGGAGTCCAGGGACTTGGTCAGGCCGGCCAGGAACTGGGCGTTGGTGTCGGTCTTGGCGAGGCGGTTGAGCAGCAGCTCGATGCCCTCGTTGGTGCCGACCGCGGACAGCATCCGGCGCATCGTCCAGACCATCTTGAGCGTGCCCTCCTCGAGGAGCAGCTCCTCGCGGCGGGTGCCGGAGCGCATGACGTCGATCGACGGGAAGATCCGCTTCTCGGCGAGCTTCCGATCGAGGATGAGCTCCGAGTTGCCGGTGCCCTTGAACTCCTCGTAGATCACGTCGTCCATGCGCGAGCCCGTGTCGATCAGGCAGGTGCCGATGATCGTCAGCGAGCCGCCCTCCTCGATCTTCCGTGCGGCGCCGAAGAAGCGCTTGGGTGGGTACAGGGCGATCGGGTCGATGCCGCCGGAGAGCGTTCGACCCGAGGGCGGCAGCGCGAGGTTGTACGCGCGCGCGAGGCGGGTGATCGAGTCGAGCAGGATGACCACGTCGCGGCCGGTCTCGACCTGGCGCTTGGCGATCTCCAGGGCCATCTCGGCCACGTGGGTGTGATTCTCGGTGGGCTCGTCGAAGGTCGAGGAGATGACCTCGCCCTTGACGGACCGCCGCATGTCCGTGACCTCCTCCGGGCGCTCGCCGATGAGGGCGACCATCAGGAGGATGTCCGGGTAGTTCGCGCTGATCCCGTTGGCCATCGCCTTCAGGAGCATCGTCTTGCCGGCCTTCGGCGGGCTGACGATCAAGGCGCGCTGGCCCTTCCCGATCGGGTTGACCAGGTTGATCATCCGCTGGCTCAGGTTCTTGGCGTCGCTCTCGAGGTTGATGAGCTCGTTCGGGTGGACGGGCGTGAGGTCGTTGAAGACCGGCCGGCTGCGGGCGGTCTCGGTGTCGACGCCGTTGACGCTGTCGACTCGGAGCAGGCCCCAGTATTTCTCCTGCTCGCGCGGGGCGCGGACGGCGCCGGAGACCCGGTCGCCGATGCGCAGGCCGAAGCGCCGGACCTGGCTTGATGAGACGTAGACGTCCTCGCTGCTCGGCAGGAGGCCGTGGCGGCGCATGAAGCCGTAGCCCTCGTCGACGATGTCGAGGATGCCGGTGGCGTAGTCGAGGCCGGCGCGCTCCGTCTGCTCCTTGAGGATCGCGTCGACGAGGTTGTCCTTGGTCTCCTCGGCGCCGTCGAGCTCGAGCTCGCGTCCGACCTGGCGAAGCTCGGTGACGCTCATCTCGCGGAGGTCGGAGACGTCGAGGTCGTTCCGCTCGCGGGCGGCCTCCAGCTCCTGCTGCTCGTCGTACTCGGTGACGGGGGCGCCCCGGCCGCCGCCTCCCATCTGGCCGCTGCGGCGGCGGGGACGACGATTGGTGCGCATGGTTCGCTGATCTGGAGCTGGCATCTGGTTGGGGTTCACCTGCTGGGCAAGGATGGGCTTCGATATGAGAAGCGCCGTCGGGATATGGGCTCACCCACGACAGCACGGGTCCGCGCGCGGACCGGGGGTGGGGATGTCCGGAGGATACGGTGCGGAACGGGCGCCGTCAATCATCGCAAGGCTGCTCGCGCATACCATTCGCCGCCATGCCCACCGACGTTCGCCCGATCGAATCCGCCGACCTCGAGGCGGCCAGCGTCCTGCTCGCGGATCGTCATCGCCGGCAACGCCTGGTGGAGCCGCTGCTGGACCCCGCCTACGAGGCGCCGGCGGCGGCGCGGAAGGAGATCGAGGCGCTCCTCGAGAAGGACCAGGCCGGCGGCTGGGTCGCGACCCGTGACGGCGAGGTGGTCGGGTACGTGGTCGGGATGGCCAAGGACGAGAAGCTCTGGGGCCCGAACGTCTGGGTCGAGCCCGCGGGCCACGCCGGAGTCGACGCCGCCGCGGTCCGGCGCCTCTACGCCGTCGCCGCCGCCGAGTGGGTTGCGGCGGGGCGGAAGAACCACCACGTCCTCGTTCCCGCCTCGGACGCCGAGCTCGTGGACGCCTGGTTTACGCTCGACTTCGGCCAGCAGCACGTCCACGCGCTTCGGGAGAACCCGCCGCCGTCCTTCGGCGTCGTGCCGCGCTCCGAGCTCGTGATCCGGCCACCGACCCGCGAGGACATCCCCGTCCTCGCCGAGCTGGAGCTCGTCCTGCCGCGGCACAGCCCGCTCTCGCCCCTCTTCGCGGCTGTGCCGATCCAGCCGGTCGATGAGGTCATTGCCGAGATCGAGGACGACTGGGGCACGCCGGACTTCACGTGGTTCGTTGCGGAGCACGAGGGCAAGGTCGTGGGCGAGGCCGTCGGCTGCGCGCTCACGAAGTCGTCGACCAACGCCGGCCTGATGCGGCCCAGCGGGGCCAGCTTCCTGGGCTACGCGGCGGTCTTCCCGGAGGCCCGCGGCTTGGGCGCGGGGCGGGCCCTGGGCGAGTCCTACCTCGCCTGGTCACGCGATGCGGGCTACGCCTCGGCCTTCACGGACTGGCGATCGACGAACCTCGAGGCGGACCGGACCTGGCGGTCGATCGGGTTTCG
>JBKKDM010000183.1:0-80964 GCA_046707905.1 Candidatus Limnocylindrales bacterium | reverse complement strand
GACTCGACCTCCATGCCCTCCTCGACCTTCCGCGAGCACGCGGGCGCGAGGACGCGGGCGCCCTTGACCACCACGACGCACACGCGGCAGACGTTCACGGGGGTGAGGTTCTCGAGGTAGCACAGGGTCGGGATGTCGAGACCCTGCGCCCGGCATCGTCTACACGACGCCCCCGGCCCGCGCCTCGCGGATCCCCGAAGCGCCGCCGCGCGAGCTCCCGCCGCGGGTCTCGCTCCAGATCGACGGGGCCGAGGTGTCCGTCCCGGCCGGCTCAACGATCCTGGATGCGTGCCGGGCCCAGGGCCTGGACATCCCGACCCTCTGCTACCTCGAGAACCTCACCCCCGTGAACGTCTGCCGCGTCTGCGTGGTGGAGGTCAAGGGCGCCCGCGTCCTCGCGCCGGCCTGCTCGCGCAAGGTCGAGGAAGGCATGGAGGTCCTCACCGAATCCGAACGCGTCCAGCTGTCGCGCAAGGTCGTCCTGGAGTTCCTCGGCTCGTCGGTCGACGTCTCGCTCGCCGGGCCGCAGGTGCCGGATGGCGCCGCGGCCGCCTATCGCGAGCGCTACGGCGCGGATCCCGGGCGCTTCGGGCCGCCCGCCGCGGGCGCCGGAGCCCATGAGCGCGATGATCGGGATCCCGGCCATCACCACTCCCCGCGAGGCGACGAGGCGGCCATGGCAGCGACCGTCGAGCAGCCGGTGAAGGTCGACAACAACCTCTACGTCCGCGATTACTCGAAGTGCATCCTTTGCTACAAGTGCGTCGAGGCGTGCGGCGAGGACGCCCAGAACACCTTTGCGATCGCCGTGGCGGGGCGCGGCTTCGATGCGCGAATCTCCACGGAGTGGGACGCGCCGCTGCCCGACTCGGCCTGCGTGTACTGCGGCAACTGCATCGGGGTCTGCCCGACCGGCGCGCTGATGTTCAAGACCGAGTTCGACATGCGAGCCGAGGGCACGTGGGACGAATCGGCCCAGACCACGACCTCCACGATCTGCCCGTACTGCGGCGTCGGGTGCGCGGTCGACCTCCACGTCCAGGACAACCAGATCGTGAAGGTGACCTCGCCGATGGACTCCACCGTCACCGAGGGCCATCTCTGCATCAAGGGTCGCTTCGGGTTCGAGTTCACCAACGCCGGCCCGAGGCGCGGGTAGCGCCCTGGCAGCTCGCCTTCTGGCCGTGCTGGCGGGCCTCGCCGGCGCGTACGTCATCGCCGCGATCCTCATCCTGCTGGTCGGCGTCGCCTTCCCGACCGACAACGGCCCGCTTGGACTGCTCGCCGTCCTGTCGCCGCATGTGGCGTTGGTGGCCTTGCTCTTCATCCCCCTGACGCTCGCGGCGCGGTCGCGGAGGCTCGGCGCGAGCCTCGTCGCTCTCGCGCTCCTCTTCGCCGTGCGATTCGGGGGCGAGTGGTGGTCCCCGGATCCAACGGGGGCTGCCGCGGGCTCGAACATCGACATCGCGACCTGGAACGTGGAGGCAGGCTCGGTCGGCGCAGCCGGCGCGGTGGCGCTGCTGGCGCGGCATCCGGTCGACATCGTCGTCCTCGAGGAGCTGACGCTGGACGTCGTTGCGGCGATCGAGGCGGACCCCGCCCTGACTGGGCGGTACCCCTATCGGGCGCTTCATTTGGATACCGGTGTCATGGGGATCGGCGTCCTCAGCGCGTTCCCGATCAGCGAGCCCAAGTACGAGGACTCACCGATCCGCCTTGAACTGCGCGTGGCCCTGCCCGACGGCAACCTGATCGTGCTCGGCGCCCACCCCTTCCACGCCGACGTCGACCTCCTGGCGGGCCTGCCTGTGGGCCTCGATGCGACCCAGCGGAATCGCGACCTACAGCTGCTCCGAAACCGCGTCAACGAGCTCGACGTCCGTGGCGAACGGGTGGTCCTGCTCGGAGATTTCAACACCGCGTCCTCGGAGCCGGGGTTCAGCCTCATCGCGAACGGCCTCCATGACGCGCATGCGGAGGTTGGCGTGGGCCCGGGCTGGACGTGGCGACCGTCGCGCGTTGCGTTCCTTGGCATCGGCCTGCTCCGCATCGACCTCATCCTCTCGACATCGGGGCTGCGCCCGGTGCGCGTCGCCGTCGATTGCCCTCGAACGGGCGACCACTGCCTGGTCGAGGCAACGCTGGCGATCGAGGCCGCAGTTGGCGCCACGCGCGAGACGGGTGCAGGATTGACGCCGTGATCTCGATCCCGGCGCTGGTCCTCACGGCAGGCTGGGTCGTGCTCATTGCTGTGATCCTGGTGCTGTTCGGCCGCACGCCTGGTGGCGCCTGGAGTATCGCGGGCAGCGTCGCCCGCGGCGTCCGCGACTGGGCGGCCAATCGCTCCGAACGGCCGCCATCGCCCTCGCCGACGCGCGCGCCGATCTCCCCCACCGCTGCCGATGCTACGAATCCCATCCCGAGCGCCGAGCTCGACGACTTCGGCGATCGCCCCCTGCGCGGCTGACTCCGGCTACCGCCCAACCCGAACCCCTCGAGGTGGCCGTTCGAGGATTTGGGCGCGACCGCGCTCCACCCGCGCCCACACGATTGCCGGTCCTGGCCAGGCCGCGTCGCCCGCGAGCGCGTGCAGGACGTCGAGGCTGCGGGCGGGAAATGCGGCCTCGAGGGTTTGACCATACGTCGCGGCGACAGACCGCGAGTGGACCGTGGACCGCAGCAAGAGCAAGCTCGACACAGCGCCGCGACCGCCAAGAATCGCTCCCAGCGCCTGCACCTTCTCGCTCGCCCGGCGGAGGACTCGTTCGAGACGCCGAAGCTCGGAATGGCATTCGCAAGCGACACGCAGGCCGTCGAGCCGGCGCTTGAGGACCAGGTCGATGACGCCTCGAGCGGCGGGCACGGGGACTTCGGGTTTCGCCCGCCACTGTGATCCCGTGATCTGCAGCAGCGCTTCGATCATGGGCGCCTGGAATCGATCGACGATCAGCGGCGCGGTCGTCGGGAAGAGCCGGACTCCCAGGTCGGCGCCGAGGCAGCTCGAGATCGACGCGATGACTTCGATGCTCGGGCTGGCTCGTCCGGCCTCGATCCGGGACAGGTAGCCCTGGTCAATCCCGGCGCAGTTCGCGAGGGCCCGCTGCGAGGCGCCGGCCTCCGCCCGGAGATCAGCGATCTCGGCTCCGATCCGTCTCAGAAGAGCAAGAGTTGGGCCGGCCCGGGCGATCCGCATGTCTGCCAGTCAACACATCGGCGGTTATCCGCCGCTTACCCCGTCGTTCCGCAACGATCGATGTCCGCCGGGCATTGGCAAGCATCGAAATGCCCCTGGTGCGCCCGTTCCCGGCGAATCGATGTCTCGTGGACATCTCGGCGCGGGGCCGCCTCTCGGCGCGGGGGGCTTCGATGGTCGGCGGCTCCACTCGTGAAATCGTAGGTCAGCCGACCCCGGTCAGGTCGCGCAGGTCGACGCGGCCGTCGTGGCTGTAGACGTTGAACGACTCGCCCCGCAGGAAACCGATCAACGTGACCCCGAGTCGATCCGACAGGCGCACGGCGAGGTCGGACGGTGCCGAGACGGCGCAGATGATCGGGATGCCGGCCATCGCCGCCTTCTGGACGATCTCGAACGAGACCCGGCCGGAGACCATGAGAATCCGGTCCCACAGCGGCAGCTCGCGCGCCTGGGCCCTAGATCCGATGAGCTTGTCCAGCGCGTTGTGGCGCCCGACGTCCTCGCGGATCGCGACGAGGCTGCCATCGGTCGCGAACAGCCCGGCCGCATGCAGCCCGCCGGTCCGTTCGAACGCCGCCTGGGCCGCCCGGAGCTCGTCCGGCAGCCCCACGATCACGGACCGCGCGACGACCGGCAGCCCGCGCGGCAGCGGCTCGCATCGGATCGCCACGTCGTCGATGGAAGCCTTGCCGCAGATCCCGCAGGAGGCCGTCGCGACGAAGTTGCGCTTCGCGGCCAAGGCCGGGTCGAACCGGCGGGCGAGTCGCACGACCACGCTGTCGTCTGGCTCGGCCACCCGGCCCGGGTCGCCGTACGCGACGCCCGTGACCTCGTTGCCGGCGAGCAGCCCCTCGGTCGTCAGAAAGCCGATCGCCAGCTCGTCCTCGTGGCCGGGGGTCCGCATCGTGACCGCAACCTGGACCGGCTCCTGGCGCGGGCCGGCGGCGCGGATCTCGAGCGGCTCCTCGCCGACGACGAGATCGTCCTTGATCTCCAGCTCGTTGCCGCGGACCGCGATGACGCGGGCGCTGGTGACGTGCCGGACCGGCAGGTCCGGGTCCAGGGGGATCGACGCGGGGTCGCCCCGCAACTCAGGCGTGCGAGTGGATCCGCCCGAGCCGATGGTCGCGGGCATGCCCGTCCTCGCCGTCGGGGCGCGGTCGGGCAGGCGGCTTCCGATCGGGTCCCGGCTCCACGTCCCCGCCCATCGCCAGGATCAGGCGCTGCGACGCTGAGGCGATCTCCTCGATCGCGGCCTCGAAGGCCTCGGCGTTCCGGGCCGACGGTTGGCGGAAGCCGCTGACCTTCCGGACGTACTGACGAGCGGCGGCCTCGACCTCGCCGCTGGTGGCTGGATCGTGCTGGTGGCGGAGGGTTCGGATGCTTCGGCACATGCGGGCAGCCTACCAGCCAGCCAACCGAAAACCCCGTTGCCGAGAGGCGCCGGAAGCCGACCTCTCGGACAGTCAGTTGTAATGTTCGTGTTATTCCCGGGACCCTGGGAACGGCGATGATGTGACCTCGGAACCCCGAGCGAACGCGCTCGCGGAGCAACGGCGAAACCTGCGGAGGACCGCTCCGGCTTGGACCCGATCACCACCGCGCTGCAACTGGCGTTCTTTGTCCTGTTCGGCGTCAGCGTCTACCAGTTCATCCGCAACCGCGGCCCGCTCGAGCTGTCGGTAATGGCGGTGTTCGGGTCGATCGCCGCCCTGTTCGCGCTGACATTCCTGAACACGCTGAACGAGACGCTCGCGCAGCTGGGCCGGCCGATCCTGATCGGGCTGCTGTTCGCCCAGCCGTTCCTCGTCCTGCGGCTCATCGCCCAGATCCGGCCGGTTCGACCCATGATCATGCGCATCGCCCTGCTGGGCGGTGTCGCCGCGTGGGAAGCGGTGGTGCTGCTGCCGCCCGCTGCGAGCGCGCTAAAGCTCGACATCCTTCGGCAGGTCGGGACCCTCTTCGCCGTCCTCTACTTCTTCGTGGTCGAGCTGGGCGCCGCTGCCTGGTTCGCCGTCGAGAGCCGGCGTCGCTACGGCGTCGCCCGGATCCGCCTCGTCTCGGCGGCCATCGCGACCGCCTTCTTCGGGGCATCGATCCTCATCTCCGGCATCGCAGGGGCGGCCCGCCCGGCCAACACCCCGGCCGCGGCCGACCTGCAGACGGTCACCCGGTTCATCTTCCTGATGGCAACCGTTGGCTACCTCGGCGCGTTCGTGCCGCCCCGCTGGTTCCGTCAATTCATCAATCGGGCCGCGTCCTTCCACCTCGTCCGCAGCCTCGTCGCGCCGTCGACGGATCTCACCCCGGGCGCGCTCTGGGCCGACCTGGCACAGACGGCTCGGGACATCCTCGGAGCCCGCCGCGTCTCGATTCTCGGCAGGGTGCCCGGGCCGCCCCTTGCCGTCGTCGGCGAGCTGCCTGAGCGCGAATGGGCGCCAGGGGTGCGCCAGCCCGTCGTCTCGACGGTAGAGCTCGCGGTCCGCCCGGGCGAAGATTCCACGGAGCGCCTGGTCGCGGACATCGAGGGCCGTCCGCTCTTCGTCGGCGACGATCTCGCGCTGCTTGCCGACCTGGCCTCACTGACCGGCCACGCCATCGACCGCGAGGAGATGCTCATCGGTCTCGGCGAGGCCCGGCGAGAGGCGGAGGAGTCGCGCGTCGCGCGCGCCAGCGAGGCCCGCTTCCGAGCTCTTCTCGACGCAGATCCCAACCCGATCCTGGCGCTCGACGCCGAGAGCCGCGTGACCTGGGCCACCCGTCAGGCCGGCGAGCTCTTCGGGTGCGAGGTCGAGCGCCTCATCGGCACGCCGCTCGGCGACCTCGTGGCGCTGCACAAGGACGAAACCCCCACGATGCTCGGCGAGCGGGCGGTCTACCGATCGGAGTCGACCGGCCGGCGCCTGGACGGCACCCACTTCCCGGCCGAGATCGCGCGCAGCACCTTCGAGCTCGATGGCCAGCCGTTCCAGGTCGCGGTCATCTCGGATGTCACTTGGCGCCATGAGGCCGACCAGATCCGGGATCGCTTCCTCGGCGTGCTGTCGCACGAGCTCCGCACGCCGGTGACGTCGATCTACGGCGGCACGCAGCTCCTGCTGGGGCGCGGGGCCCGGCTCGACCCGGAAACCCGGAACGAGCTGCTCGAGGGCGTCGCGGCGGAGGCAGAGCGTCTCCAGCGCATGATCGAGAACCTCGTCGCGATGGCCCGCATCGAGCGCGGCGGGGAGTTCGGCGGCGTCCGGCCCGTGCTCCTGGAGCGGATCATCAAGCAGCTGGTCGAGCGCGAGAAGGCCCTCTGGCCGGAGGTCACGATCAGCCTCGCCTCGAACGGCCCGGTCCAGATGGTCGCCGCCGACGAGGAGTACCTCGCCCAGATCATGCGGAACCTGCTGTCCAACGCCGCGAAGTACAGCGGCGCCGGGTCGAGCGTCGAGGTGAGCCTGGAGGACGCCGAGGGCGAGGTCCTCATCAAGGTTCGCGACGACGGCCCGGGCATCGCCGAGGACGACGCCGAGCGGTTGTTCGGGCTCTACTACCGGTCCGCCCAGCAGGCGACGACGGCTCCGGGCGCCGGGATCGGGCTGTTCGTCTGTCGCGAGCTCGTCGCGGCGATGGGCGGCCGCATCTGGGCCCGCGCGCGGCCCGAGGGCGGCTCGGAGTTCGGCTTCAGCATCCCGGCCTACGTCGACGAGCTGGATTTCGCCTCGACCGATGACACGGTACACGTCTTCGATCGGGAGCCCGCGGAGGCCCCAGCGGGTCCGCCGCCGGTCCTGCCGACCTCCAACCAGGAGCCAGCGACCGCCTAGCGGGGCCCGTCGCGGCGCCCGGGGCTCAGATCGGTTCGAACCTCGCGGTGAAGTGCCGCAGCGCCGGCGGCTGCTCGACGATTCGGACGCCTCGAAGCGACGATGCTCGCTCCGCGACCCAGCGGACCACCTCGATCACGTAGTCGACATGGCTCTGGGTGTACGTGCGGCGCGGGATCGCGAGTCGAACGAGATCCATCGCCGCGGGCGACTCCGAGCCATCCGGGCGCCGTCCGAACATGACCGTGCCGATCTCGCAGCCCCGGATTCCGCCCTCCCGGTACAGCGCGATGGCCAGCGCCTGGCCGGGGTATTCCAGTGGCGCCACGTGCGGCAGGAGGGCCCGCGCGTCGAGGTACACGGCGTGGCCGCCGAAGGGCTTGACGACCGGCACACCGGCCTCGTCCAGCGCCTCGCCCAGGTACGCGGTGGAACGCACTCGGTAGCGGAGGTAGTCCTCGTCCACGACCTCGGTGAGGCCCTGCGCGATGGCCTCGAGGTCGCGACCGGCAAGGCCGCCGTAGGTCGGGAAGCCCTCGGTCAGGATCAGGAGGTTCCGGCACTGCTCCGCGAGGCCATCATCGTTGAGCGCCAGCCAGCCACCGATGTTGGCGAGGCCGTCCTTCTTGGCCGACATCGTCATCCCATCGGCGAGGGACGCCATCTCCCGCACGATGTCCGGGATCGAGCGATCGGCCTGGCCGGGCTCGCGCAGCTTGATGAACCAGGCGTTCTCGGCGAACCGGCAGGCGTCGAGGAACAGGGGCACGCGGTGCCGGGCGAAGACGGCCCGCACGCCCCGCAGGGCCTCGAGCGAAACCGGCTGGCCGCCGCCGGAGTTGTGGGTGAGCGTGACCAACACGACCGGAACGTCGGTGCCGCGCTCGGCGAGGGCGTCGTCGTTGACCGCGAGCCAGCCGCCGATGTTCGCGAGGCCGTCCTTCTTTGCCGACATCGTCATGCCGTCGGCGAGCGCCGCCATGTCGCGCACGATGTCCGGGATCGAGCGATCGGCCTGGCCGGGCTCGCGCAGCTAGATGAACCAGGCGTACTCGGCGAACCGGCAGGCGTCGAGGAACAGGGGCACGCGGTGCCGATCGCAGACGGCCCGCACGCCCCGCAGGTTCTCGAGCGAAACCGGCTGGCCGCCGCCGGAGTTGTTGGTGATCGTGACGAACACGACCGGAACGTCGGTGCCGCGCTCGGCGAGGAGCCGGTCCAGCGCCTCGATGTCCATGTTGCCCTTGAACGGGTGGTCCAGCGACGGGTCGCGGCCCTCTGGGATCACCAGATCGAGGGCCTCGGCGCCGGTGAACTCGACGTTCGCCCGCGTCGTGTCGAAATGGGTGTTGTTGGGCACGACGCGCCCCTGGCCGCCGAGGACGCTGAACAGGATCTTCTCGGCAGCCCGGCCCTGGTGGGTCGGGATGACGTGGCGGAACGGGAAGAGCGCCTGGACGGCCTCGAGGAAGGCGAACCACGATGGCGAGCCGGCGTAGCTCTCGTCGCCGTGCTGGACGGCAGCCCACTGGTCGCGCGACATCGCGCCGGTGCCAGAATCGGTCAGGAGATCGATCAGGACGTCGGCCGCGTGGAGGTTGAAGAGGTTGTACCCGGCTGTCACGAGCGCCGCGGCGCGCTGCTCGACCGTCGTCAGGCGAACGGGCTCGACGGAGTGGATCCGGAACGGCTCGATGATCGTGCGCCAACGGTCCACGGCGCCGAGGATAGGCGCGCGAGGGGCCTCGGCCTCAGCCGATCTTGTAGTACACGCCTCCGCCGGTGAAGCAGTGTCGAAGCGCCTCGCACAGGCCGCGGGTCATGTCCCAGGTCCGGCCGGCCACGTACGGCCCGCGATCCTTGACGGATGTGACCACGGTGACCCCGTTGTAGCGGAAGGTCACTCTCGTGCCGCACGGCAGGGTCCGGTGGGCCACGCCGATGTCCTCGGGGCCGAGGCCGTTGGCACCGTACATCCCGCAGGCACCACCGTTGCCGTTGAAGCCCGGGCCGTACCAGCTGATGTTGTTGTCGAGCTTCCAGGTCTCGACCACGATGGCCTTCGAGAGCGGGGTGCTGACATCCGGGCGCGGCAGGGCGGCGGCCGCGTTCGGGCCAGGCTCGCGGAGCACGCCATCGAATGCCAGGCTGCCGTCGGACCGGTTCGCGGGGTCAAGAACGAGGGTCGTCATCATCGTCTGCGTCCGAGCCAGACCGACCTCATGAAAGGCCGCTGGATCGAGGGCCTGGGGTGCGCTGGGAATGCGCGACCCGGCAACCGCGGGGACGACGATCGAGGCGAGCGCGGCGATGAGCGCAGCGCGCGCGACGACTCTGGGGAGTCGCACGTCTGCGGGAACCTTACTCGAAAACGCCCATCAGCGGGCGGTGGCGGCTTCCCGCTCCGCCATCGCAGCGTCCTCGCAGCCCGGTGAACGACGTCGTCGCGGACCTATCGGATGGTGCCCCGGGGGTTCCGGCGCGGACCGTCTCGCTTGATCGCCCGATCGACCTGCGGGTCGCCCTGGGACCTTTGGTTCGCGGTGCCGGCGACCCCACGATGCGGGTCGCGTCGGGAGCGGCGATCCGCGCCTCCGTGACCCCCGCCGGGCCGGGGGCGCTGGAGCTGCGGGTCAACGGCCGCGAGGTCCGGGCCCGCGCGTGGGGCCCCGGCTGGGAGCTGCTGCTGGCGGGCGTGCCGGCCCTGCTGGGGCTCGACGACGACGACGCCGGCTTCGATCCGGGGCTCCATCGCCTCGTGAGCTCGCTGGCGAGGCAGAGCGGCCGCGTCCGGCTGGGCCGGACGGGCGCGGTCTGGGACGCCCTGCTTCCCGCGATCCTGGAGCAGCGGATCACGGGCACGGAGGCGTGGCGGAACTTCCGGCGGCTGGTGCGAGCCCATGGATCGCCGGCGCCGGGGCCGTTGGGCCTGTTGACGGCACCCCCGGCCGCGCTGGTCGCCCGGATCCCGCACTACGACCTGGTGTCCCTCGGGATCGAGCCCCGCCGGGCAACGCTGCTCCGCCGCGTGGCCGCCGAGGCACCGCGCTTCGAGGCGTTGGCCGAAGCGGCCCGCCGGCCCGGCGGGGGCGGGAAGGGAGCGACGAATCTCGCCACCGCCCTGCGCGCCCTTCCCGGCATCGGGCCATGGACCGCGGCGGAGGTGACGCTCCGGGCTCTCGGCGATCCGGACGCCGTGAGCGTCGGCGACTTCCACCTGGCCCACGTCGTCGGTTTCGCGCTCGCGGGACGGCCACGTGGCACGGACGAGGAGATGCTGGAGCTCCTCGCGCCGTGGGCCGGACATCGGGCGCGCGTGGTCAAGCTGCTGGAGCGGGCCGGCGTCGGACCGCCGCGCCGCGGACCCCGCGTCGCCCCGCGCGATCTCGCCCGCGATCTGACGCCGCGCGAGCAGCGCCGGCGGTAAAGTCACGCCGATGCCGGAGATGCCCAGGTTCGAGAAGCCGCCCGGCGACCTCGTCGCGCGGTTCGCGACCGTCCTCGCTCGCGTGGCCACGCCCGAGACGACGCGCCGGCCGATGTTCGGCCATCCCTGCGCCTGGGTCGGCGGCAACATGGCCACCGGGCTGTTCGCGGACAAGTGGTGGGTCCGGCTGGCGCCCGACCGCCTCGCCGAGGTCCTCGGCGGCGGCCAGTTCACGACCTTCTCCGTGATGCCCGGCCGCGAGATGAAGGGATACGCCGTCATGCCGGCCGCGATCGTCGCGGACGACGCCCAGGTCGATGCCTGGGTGAGCGAGGCCCTCGCCTTTACGGCCACGATGCCGCCGAAGGAGCCGAAGGCCCGCAGGAAGCGGCCGTAGACCGCTCGCCCAACGTTTCATCAGCCCGCTGATCAGTCGCGGGCAAATGGCCCGATGGACGCCCGTTCTCATCGTCCGGCTGATCGACACCGCCATCTGCTCAACCGACTGATCGACCCGGTCCGAGAGGCACGCGAGATCCTCGAGGTCATCAGCCGGCTGATCGCCGGGCCGCGTGTCACCCGGGCGCGTGTCACCCGGGCGAAGGTGCGTGACGCTACGGCGTCGCCGCCGCGAAGGTGTCGCAGGCCTCCAGGTCGCCCTGCTTGAACCCGACGTTGAACCACTTCATGCGCTGCTCGGCAGAGCCGTGCGTCCACGATTCCTTGTCGATCGTGCCGGTCGCCTGCTCCTGGATCCGGTCGTCACCGACCGCCGCGGCGGCGTTGAGACCCTCGCGGACGTCTTCGTCGGTGATCGATTCGACGTTCGCCTGATCGGGATTGGCCATGACCCAGTTCGCCCACATGCCCGCGAGGCAGTCAGCTTGGAGCTCGAGTCGGATCGACAGATCGTTGGCATTGCCCGACGTCTGCTGCTGCTGGACCTGGTCCATGGTCCCGAGCACGTCCTGGACGTGATGGCCGTACTCGTGCGCGATCACGTAGGCCTGGGCGAAGTCGCCCGGGGCCCCGAAGCGCCGGCTCAGCTCGTCGAAGAACCCCGGGTCGAGGAAGATCTTCTGGTCGGCCGGGCAATAGAACGGGCCCGTCGCCGACGATGCGGCACCGCAGCCGGTCTGCGTCCCGTTGGTGAAGAGCACGGTCACCGTTTCCGGGTAATCGCTGCCGCGGGCACGGAACTCGTCCTCCCAGAAGGTCTGGATGTCGACCGTCACCGAGTTGACGAACTGGCCCATCTCGTCATCCGGGCTGAGCGACGAGGTCGTGCCACCACCGCCGGGGTTCTGGGTGCCGCCGCCGAAGCCGCCGTTCATCAGCTGGATGACGACGAAGATGATCACAACGACAACGATGCCGCCGATGCCGCCGCCCATCGGGATGGGCAGGCCACCTCCGCCGCCGCCGAGGCTCATACCGCCGAGCCCGCCGCCACCCTGGCCGCGGCGGTCCTCGACCTGTGAAGTCCCTGATCGTCTCCAGCGCACGAGCGCTCCTCCTGGCGACCTCGCGTCCCGCCTGGGTGGCGGTTCGCCCGGTGTCGCCGCGTCCGGCGGGCCCTAGGCCTGGGGGCGAGTCATCGCCTCCGGCCGCATCAGCTCGTCGAACTCGGCCTCGTCGAGATGTCCAAGTGCCAGGGCAGCGACGCGGAGCGTCGTGCCCTCCTTGTGTGCCTTCTTGGCAATCTCGGCAGCCTTGTCATACCCGATCCGAGGTGTCAGGGCCGTGACGAGCATGAGGGAGTTCGCGACATGCTCGTCGATGCGCGTGCGGTCAGCCTCGAGTCCCACGACGCAATGCTCGCGGAAGCTGCGGCTCGCATCGGACAGCAATTCGATCGAGTGGAGGAGGTCGTGGGCGATCACCGGCTTGAAGACGTTGAGCTCGAAGTTGCCCTGCGAGCCGGCAAATCCGATTGCGGCGTCGTAGCCCAGGACCTGGACGCAGACCATCGTGAGCGCCTCGGACTGGGTCGGGTTGACCTTGCCCGGCATGATCGACGAGCCCGGCTCGTTCTCGGGGATCCGGAGCTCGCCGAGGCCCGCGCGCGGCCCGGATCCGAGCCAGCGGATGTCGTTCGCGATCTTCATCAGGCTCGTGGCCAGCGTCTTGAGCGCGCCGGACGTGAAGACCGCCGCCTCCTGGCCGGCGAGGGCCTGGAACTTGTTCGGCGCCGTCACGAACGGCAGGCTGGTGAGCTCGGCGATCCGCCGCGCGACCCGCTCCGCGAACTCGGGGTGGCTGTTGATCCCCGTGCCCACGGCGGTCCCGCCGAGCGCGATCTCGTACAGGCCCGGGAGCGTGGCCTCGATCCGCGCGACGTCGCCCTCGAGCTGCGCAACGTAGCCGGAGAACTCCTGGCCCAGCGTCAGCGGGACGGCGTCCTGGAGGTGGGTCCGCCCGATCTTCACCACGTCGTCGAACTCGACCCGCTTGGCGTCGAGGGCATCACGCAGGGCTCGAACCGACGGCAGGAGGTCCTCGTGGATCGCCATCGCGACCGCCATGTGCAGCGCGGTCGGGAACGTGTCGTTGCTCGACTGGCTGCGATTCACGTGGTCGTTCGGATGGATCGGGGACTTTCCGCCTCTCGCTCCGGTGGCAACCTCGTTGGCCCGGCCGGCGATGACCTCGTTGACGTTCATGTTCGACTGGGTGCCGGAGCCGGTCTGCCAGACCCGGAGCGGGAACTCGGCGGCCAGGCGCCCGTCGGCGACCTCCGACGCGGCGGCGGCGATCAGCTCGTGCTGCTCGGGCGTCAGGAGGCCCAGCTCGGCGTTCACGCTTGCGGCGGCGAGCTTGAGCAGACCGAACGCGCGGATGATCCGCCGCGGCATCTCGTCCCGCCCGATCGCGAAGTGGTGGAGCGAGCGCTGGGTCTGCGCGGCCCAGTAGCGGTCCGCCGGGACGTCGATGGCGCCCATCGAGTCGGACTCCGAGCGGGTCGCGCCCGGCGCGGCCCCGGTCTCACCCCGCGACTCCGTGGTGGTCACCCCGCAAGTATGGCGGCGGGCGTGGCTGTAGGCTGCACGTGATGCGTGGGCTGCTGCTCTGGATGGCGCGGAACCAGTTCCTGCGCACCAACCTTCCGAAGCTGTGGTTCGCGAAGCGCGCGGTGCGGCGGTTCATGCCGGGCGAGACCCCTGAGAGTGCGCTCGACGCGGCGGCGAAGTTCCAGGCCGACGGGATCCGGTCGGAGTTCACCCGGCTCGGCGAGAACGTCGAGACCCTCCTCGAGTGCGAGGACACCGCCAGCCACTACGTCGGCCTGATGGCCGACATCGAGGCCCGGGGGCTCGACGGCGAGGTCAGCGTGAAGCTCACCCAGCTCGGCTACGACATCGATGTCGAACGGACGCTCGAACGGGCCCAACGCCTCGCGGCCAAGGCCGCGGAGGGCGGCCGGACCTTCTGGATCGACATGGAGGGCAGCGCCTACGCCGAGGGCACGATCTCGTTCTACGAGCGCCTCAAGGCGACCCACCCGAACACCGGGCTGTGCCTCCAGTCGTACCTTCGCCGGACGGCCGATGACATCCGACGACTCCTGCCCCTGGAGCCCCGGATCCGGCTCGTGAAGGGCGCCTACTCGGAGCCCGAGTCGATCGCCTTCCAGTCGCACGATGACGTCAACCGCAGCTACGTCGAGCTGGCGGTCGCGCTGCTCGACGGCCGCCGCGAGGGCGGTGACGTGCGGCTCGGACTCGGGACCCATGACGTCAAGCTGATCGAAGAGATCGCCGAGCGGGCGGCGGCGATGGGCCTTCCGAAGTCGAGCTTCGAGGTCCAAATGCTGTATGGGATCCGGGTCGACCAGCAACGCCGGCTGGTCAGCGAGGGCTACATCGTTCGAGCCCTGATCTCCTACGGCCACGCCTGGTATCCGTGGTACATGCGACGGCTCGCCGAGCGACCGGCGAACGTCATCTTCGCGCTCCGCCAGATCATCGGCTAAGGGCGCTCCGTCAGCGCAACGCCCCGGGCGTGAGCGGTTCACACGCGAGTTTTGAATTGCGACGGCCGGATCGTTACGATACGGACCCGTTCGTCACGATCTCGCGCACGGTTCCATCTATCGAGGAGGCCCCCATGGTCAAGGTTCGCGACGCCAAGCCCGAAGAGCTTGCACCCAAGCCACGCAAGGCCCGTGCGCTCAGCCCGCGCCAGCTTGCAATCAAACGACGTGAGCAGACGATCGAGAAGGTGCTCAACGAGCTGGGCGCCAGTGGCGCCTCGATGATCAAGCGGATCGAGCTCGAGGACAGCGAGAAGCTGGTCACGATTCGGGCCGCGATCGCCCGCCAGATCAAGGCCTCCGGCAGCGCCGTGAACCTCGGCGTCCGCAACGGCGCGATCTACCTGTCGCGCGGCCCGATCCCCGGTGGCCGGGGCGGCCGAAAGCGCAAGGGCGCCTAGGCGATCGTTGCCGGGGCGCGGTGCCGGTAGAACGGCACGTGCTCCGGCGGGAGCGGGGTGTCGCCGCGGATCAGGTCCGCGGCACGCTCGGCGACCATCATCACGGGGGCATAGATGTTCGCGTTCGTGACGAACGGAAACACGGACGCATCGACGATGCGGAGGCCTTCGAGGCCATGCACCTGCATCGTCGCGGGATCGACCACGGCGCCGGCGTCGATGTCGCTGCCCATGCGCGCGGTGCATGATGGATGGAGGGCGGTCTCACCCTCGTGCCCGACCCATTCGAGGATCTGCTCGTCGGTCTCGACCGCCGGGCCGGGTGAGAGCTCGCCCTCGTCGTAGCGCTGGAAGGCCGCCTGGCCGAGGATCCTGCGTGCGACCGTGACCGCCTCCACCCACTCGCGCCGGTCCTGGGCCGTCGAGAGGTAGTTGAAGACCAGCTCGGGGTGCCGGCGCGGATCCGCCGAGCGGATCAGGACCGTGCCTCGCGCGTCCGAGTACATCGGGCCGACGTGGACCTGGTAGCCGTGCCCGCCCGCGGGCGCCGATCCGTCGTAGCGGATGGCCAGCGGCAGGAAGTGGAACATCAGGTTCGGGTAGTCGACGTCCTCGTCGCCCCGCGCGAACCCCCCGGCCTCGAAGTGGTTGGTGGCCCCGGGTCCGCGCCGGAGGAACAGCCAGGCCGCCCCGATGAAGGGCCGGCGCCACTTCTCCGTCGCGTGTGGCTGCATCGAGACGGCTTCGCTGCAGCCGTGCTGGACGTAGACCTCGAGGTGGTCCTGGAGGTTCTGCCCGACGCCGGGCAGGTGCTGGACGACGTCGATCCCGAGGCCGCGCAGGTGCTCGCGGTCCCCCACCCCGGACAGCTGCAGGAGCTGCGGCGTGTTGATGGCCCCGCCGGCGAGGATCACCTCGCCTGCCGACACCCGATGGTGGCCACCGCCCGTCCGGTACTCGACGCCCGTGGCCCGCGGCCCCTCGAAGGTGATCTCCGTGACGAACGCCGACGTCCGGACCTCGAGGTTGCGGCGCCGGCGGACCGGCGCGAGGTACGCGGTCGCCGCGGAATGGCGGCGCCCCCGATGGATGTTCCGGTCGAACGGCGCGAAGCCCTCCTGGCGATAGCCGTTGACGTCGTCGGTCAGCGCGTAGCCGGCCTGCTGGACCGCCTCGAAGAACGCCCCGAACAGCGGGCTCGTCGCCGGACCGCGCTCCAGCACCAGCGGGCCGTCCTTGCCTCGATATGGATCGTCGGCCGTCGCCGCGAGGGCTGTCTCCATCTTCCGGAAGTACGGCAGGCAGTGGGCGTAGTCCCAGCTCGCCATGCCCGGGACCGTGGCCCAACGCTCGTAGTCGAGGGCGTTGCCTCGCTGGAAGATCATCCCGTTGATCGAGGACGAGCCGCCGAGGCCCTTGCCTCGGGCGTGGTAGACCCGCCGGCCGTGCATGAACGGCTCGGGCTCGGAGCGGTAGGCCCAGTCGTAGATCGGGCTGCCGATGGGGAACGTCAGCGCCGCCGGCATGTGGAGGAAGACGTCGAACCGCCAGTCCGGCCGGCCTGCTTCGAGCACGAGGACGCGGGTGCCCGGGTCCTCCGACAGGCGGTTCGCGAGCACGCAGCCGGCCGAGCCACCGCCCACGATCACGACATCGAACCGGTCATCCATCGAGCGGCGATCCTAGCAACGGGCAGCGCCGCCGCGAGCCTACTTCGAGAGTGGCAGCACCCGCACCACGAGTCGGTGGCGGCCCGGGCCGTCGTCGTCGGCAGTCAGGTGGTAGCCGAGCTCGCGGGGCCGGCCGTCGGCGAAGTTGAAGCGGACAGTGGAGGCGATCGCGCCACCCTCGCGGAACTCGGCCCAGAGGCGGGCGATATCGTCCCGGACGGTGGGGTCGGCGGGGTTGCTGAACTCCTCGATCCGGTGGCCGAGCATCCGGCGCGCCGGCAGCTCGACGATCCTGGCGAGGGCCGGGCTGACCTCGATGAAGCGCCGGTCCCCATCGATGATCGCCCAGGCTTCCTTCTCGGTCTCGTCCGTGCCGATGGGCGGAACGCCGATCGCGGCCGTTCGGAAGGCGTACCAGACGATGGGGCCGTCGCCATGCCGGGCGAGCTCGGCCTGCTCCGTGACCACGGCCGCCGGATAGCGCACGCGCAGCGCCCGCTGCAGCCCCTCGATCGTTCGCGGCTCCGCCATCACGTTGAATGCCGCCTGGGCGAAGTCCAGGAACTCGCGATCCCGAGAGGGAAACGCATGGAGCTTCACATCCACGGGGGCAGCATAGGTGGGGCGGGCCGACGCCGAGGTCAGCCCTTCCGGAAGTGGAGCTGGAACTCCATGATCCCGTTGTCTTCGATCGAGAGGACCAGGAACGACGTCGGCCGCTCGATGTCGTAGTCGGCCCTGGAAGGGCGAGAAGCGGCTCGGCGTAACCCCGTCGGCGGTGATGGTGACGACCGATTCACGTGCCGCTGCGACGACGTCCGTGATGTCGCCGTCGACCGCGCCCGCGGATCCGGTGTTGACGGCCTGGCCGTTGGAGGCGCTCGAGGCCGGCGCACTGGCCAGCTGGGTGGTCACCAGGACGGCGGCGGTCCCGGTCGAGGCGAGGGTCGCGGACAGGACGCTCACGGCGAGAAGCGCGCCGAGCCCGCGAGCGCGACGAGGGCGTGCCACGGGGGCTGCGGGCGCCAACGGGTCGCGTTCGAGATCGAAGGCCGGTGGAGCCGAAACGTCGAGCCGGGGAGGAGGAGCCGGCTCGACGCCGGCGTTGTCGGGGGCGTCGGTGGGGTTGCGGTCGGCGGTGCGCTGGTCGTCCATGGCAGGCAGGAAAGCGTGGCGGCCTGAGATTTCTCTGAGAGGACGGCGGCTGGGAGCCGCGACCCGGACCAGGGCCCGGGGACGGGGTCCGCGGCTACCCTGAGCTTGGGACACGAACTCGACGGAAGCGGAGGACGGATGCGCGAGGGCCCCCGGAACCGCATCGGCAGCCGGGGCGTGTTGCTCGCGATCGCCGCGATCGCCGCAATCGCCGTCGTGGCGCTCGCGATCGCGGTGCTCCGGCCGGCTCCGGGAACATCGGTGGCAACGGCGCAGGCGTCCGCTAGGCCAGCCGCGACCGGCGGGCCCACCATGCCTGGATCGCCGGCGCCCACCAGCTCCGGATCCGCGGCGGCGCCTGCCAGCGCCAGCCCCGTCCCGGCCGGATCGCCGACCCCCGTGCCGACCCCCGTGCCGCGCTCCGTGACCCTCGTCGGTGCCGGGGACATCGCCGACTGCAGCTCCACCATTGACAGCCAGACGGCGGAGCTCGTCGCGGCCATCCCGGGCACGGTCTTCACGCTCGGCGACAACGCTTACGAGGACGGCAAGCCGTCTGAGTTCAACGACTGCTACGAGCCGACGTGGGGCCGGTTCAAGGGTCGGACACGTCCGGCGCCGGGCAATCACGACTATCACACGGCCGGGGCCGCGGGCTACTTCAGCTACTTCGGGGATCGCGCCGGACCGGCCGGTCGCGGCTACTACGCCTACGACCGCGGCGCCTGGCGGATCTACTCGCTCAACAGCATGTGCGGGGAGATCGGCGGCTGTGGCGCCGGCTCCGCCGAGCTTGCATGGCTCAGCGCCGACCTCGCCGCGAACCCGAGCCGCTGCTCGCTCGCCTACTGGCACCACCCCCGGTACAGCTCGGGCGAGCACGGCAACAACGACTCGATGGACGACATCTGGGACACCCTGTTCAACGCCGGAGTCGAGCTGGTCCTGACGGGGCACGACCATTCGTACGAGCGATTCGCACCGATGGACGCGGCCGGCAATCTCGCGCCGGACAGGGGGATCACCTCCTTCGTGGTCGGCACCGGCGGGCGCGAGTTCTACGAGTTCGACGAGATCCTGCCGACGAGCCGGGCCCGGGTCTCCGGCGTGGCGGGGGTCATCGAGCTGACGTTGCAGGCGGGGAGCTGGTCGTCGCGCTTCGTCGCGGTGCCAGGTGGCGGCTTCACCGATGACGCCCAGGACGTCTGCCACTGATGCGAGGGTGGACCCGACCGCCCCGGCCTACCGCTCGAGCAGCTCCTGGAGCTCGTCCAGGGCCCGCATCTCGGCGTCCAGCGTCGCCTGGACGATGCCGCCCAACAGCAGCCGCTGCCACCAGGGGAGAGCCACGTAGAGCACGAAGGTGAGAATCGTGGCCTCGCCCATCGGCTCCAACGCGAACTCGCCCACGGGGCGGATCGGCCCGGCGATCGTCCGGAAGGCGATCCGACGGTCGGGCTGGAGAGCCGTGATCTCGTAGTCGGCATCGACCGGGCGGCCGCCCGGCCCGCGAACCACCTGCCGGTAGACGGCGCCGACACCGTCGCCGGAGGCTTTCGAGACGTCGATCACGCTGGCGCGCCACTGCGTCGCGGTCCGCCCGTCCGAGAGGAACCGGAACACCTGGTCGACCGGTCGCCGGATCGCGATCGAGCGCTCGGCGCTGCGCACGACGCTCGCTAGACCCCGAGCCGCTCGAGGTAGAGCGGCAGCATCTTCCGCCACCAGGGCCAATCGTGGTTCACGTCGTCGCCCCACTCGTCCACGATCGCCGGGATGCCCTTTGCGGCGAGCACGGCGCGGATCGCCCGCGTGTCCTCCAGCATCGGCTCTTCGTAGGCTCCCCTGCCGCAGACGAACGCCAGGCGGGCTTCCCGAAGGCGGGCCAGGTACCACGGGTCCTCGAGGCTCGGGAGGTACCGCAGCGGGCTGTGGAAGTACACCTCCTCGCTGGCGTCGTCGCCGACGAACAGGCCGAGCTGGTACAGCCCGGACAGCGCGACCAGCCCGTCGAACTGGTCCGGATGCCGGAAGACCAGGTTGGCGGCGTGATAGCCGCCCATGCTCGCGCCGGTCGCCCAGCCACGCTCCCAGCCGGTCAGCTCACGGAAGAACGGGACCACCTCGTCGGCGAGGTAACGGTCGTAGGCGTCGTGGCGACGCGCCCGGTCGGGCGGCGCGATCGCCTGGTTCGTCCACGACTGCCAGTCGATCCCGTCGACGGCGATGAACCGGGCCCGGCCAGCCTCGATCAGCCCGGCGCAGGCCTCGATCATCCCCCAGCCTTCGAAGTCCCACCACCGGCCGTCCTGCGACGGGAAGGCGACGACGGGGCGTCCGTCGTGGCCGTAGACCTTGAGCGTCATATCGTGGCCGAGGGCCGTGCTGAACCAGGTTCGCTCCTCGGTTTGCACGGTCAGCCCGCCATCGCCGGGGCCAGGGCCAGGATCTCGGCCGAGGCGTCGAGGAGCACCTCGAGCGATGGGCCCCGGAGGATGTAGCCGAAGCTGCCCATGGCGGTGGCGAAGACGTCGTCGACGCGCTCGACGTGGATCAGCAGTCCCTCGTAGCGGCTGGCAACCTCGTCGTGCGAGAGCCGGTATGGGCGGCCCGGCTTGCGGCCCGACCACAGGATGTAGTTCGGCTTCGTGGAGGAGACCTTCGTCGTGCCGTTGACCACGACCTCGGCCCAGGCCCGGAAGAAGTCGATGTCACCGGCCCAGTTCCACATGTCGACGACCGCGCCGCCGGGCTGGCGCATGTTGACCTCGAGCGCGACGAGCGTGCCGTCCGGCATCCGGAAGAACTCGAAGTGGAAGGGCCGCTCGCGCAGGTCGTAGGCGGCGAGGATTCGCCGCCCGACCGCCTCGAGGTCCGGCGCGATGTGGCGGTCGATCCAGAAGTGCATGTCCGTCCCCCGAACGGAGTCCAGGACCGGGACCCCGTAGACCAGCGATGAGGCGTAGACGACCTTGCCGTCGCGATCCACGAGGCCGTCGAAGCTCAGCAGCTGCCCCTCCAGGTATTCCTCGAGGATGTAGTCGATCGGCGGCCGGACGCCGAGGAAGCCATCGAGGTCCGCGTCGTTCCCGATGACGTATGTCCGCGCGGCGCCGACACCCACGTCGGGCTTGGCGATGAACGGATAGCCGACCTCCTGGACGAAGCGCCGCGCGTCGGGCGCGCCATCGGGCCGCAGGATCTGGCCGCGCGCGACCGGGATCCCCGCCTCGTGGAAGACGGCCTTCATGGCCGACTTCCGCTTGATCCGATCCATGTCCTCGACCCGCAGGCCGGCGATGTCGAACTCGCTCCGGAGGTGGGCGTCGGTCTCGAGCCAGTACTCGTTCAGGGACTCGAGGCGGTCGATCGGACCATGTCGATCGATGAGATGGCGGAGGGCCGCGCGGAGCTGGTCGATGGAGTGGAGGTCGTCGACGCGGTAATACTCGATGAGATCCTCGCGGAGCTCCGGTCGGAGGGCGTCGTGCGCCGCATCCGCGATCCCGAGCACGGTCGCGCCGGCCTCCCGGAGGCGCCGCGCGTAGAGCCAGTGGTTCGGCGGGAAGTGCGGCGACAGGAACACCACGTTCACGGCCGAGAGTGTGCCCGAACGGGACCCGATGTCGGTGCCGGCGCACGCTTCTGCGGCGGGCGGGGTGCGGGCCCCCGCCCGGGCCTAGCTCGGGGGCAGGTTCGCCAGTGCCTGCCGGGCCCGCTCCCGCGTCACGTTCCAGGCGAGCGGGCTCCTGGCCCGCTCGTCGAGCTCGAAGGCGCGCTTCCACGCCCGCAGCTCCCGCAGGGTCTCCTGGCGCTCGGCAGGCGGCAGCCGGTCGAGGACGGCGGCGAGCGGCGCGATGGTGTCCTCTCCGAGCGTCAGCCCGTAGGCGACGTCGAAGCCCGTCGAGCCGGCTTCGGGGACCAGCGACGCGTCCAGGGTCCGGGCGATGTTCTGCTCGATGACGAACTGCTGTGGCCCGATGACCGACACGGCGAGGGTGATCGCCACCGCGCTGGCCGCGAGCCCGTGCGCGAGCCAGCGCATCCGGTTCGCGGCGAGCAGCGCGACCGCAAGGCTCGCGGCGGCCGCCAGCCAGGCGATCGATGCGGCAACGTAGAACCGCAGCTCGGTCCAGCCGTAGGCGTCCTGGTAGAGCCGGAGCCGGAGCGCGGCGGAGGCGAGGATCACCCCGGTCAGCAGGAGCAGCCCGAGCCCGGCGAGCAGCAGGTCTCGCCGGCGGCCGGCGATCTCGTGCGCGCCGATGAGGAGGAGTCCTGCCAGCGCCACCACGCCGACGAGCTGGAAGTAGCCCTGCCGGGCATAGTCGCTGTAGGTCATGCCGATCGTGGCGAGCGTGTCCGCGCCGCCGAAGAGGTACACGACCTGCACGGCCGCGAAGGCCGCGAAGAGCGCATCCACCGCGACGAGGACGACGACGGCCTCGGTGGCGCCGGATCGATGCCGGGCGGGACCGGGCTCGGAGCCGGCTGCTGCGGCTGGCAGCGGGTCCTCGACGACGTCCAGCAGGCCCCGGGCACCGACCGCGATGACGATCGGGCCTGCGATCAGGACCGCGGCCACGAGCGTGAAGGCCGACCGCGAGAAGATGTCGTCGAAGTCCGGAAAGCGGAGGGCTTGGTCGAGCGCCTGCCCGAACACCGCGTCGGCGGAGCCCAGGAGGAGCGCGAAACCGCACAGGATCGGGATCGCGATGACCGCGCCGCGCACGATCGGAGCCGCCCGCCCGAGCTGCCGCGTGCCCCGGGCGAACGCGCCATCGGCACCGACCCGCGTCAGCAGCCACGCGAATCCGGTCATCACCGCGATCCCCGCCTGCACGCCCATGACCGCGACGACCCGCGCGGCCCGCCGGCTCACCGCGACGCCGCCGACGGCGAAGCTCCACGAGGCGACGGCGATCGCGACGAGCCACAGATCCAGCATCACCACCGTCGGGTCGGTCCGGAACGCCGGCCCGAGCGAGGCCGCGACCGCGACGCCGGGCAGCCACCAGTCGAGTGGATCGGCCGGTCGGCCCTTGCCGAGCAGCGTGACCAGGACGAGCGTCCCGATCGTGGCGATCGGCACGTTGATCCCGAGCGCCACGCCGTCGAAGAGGAGCTCCGCGGCGAGGCCGGCGATGAGGGCGGCCACGACGGCGCGCCGGGCGATCGATGCGTCCACGATGTCCTCCGGGGCTTGGCGGCCACCCTGGGGACGTGGCACGTCGGCAATGGGAGACTGGGGGACGCATCGCCGGAGGCCGGTGTGGCGTCGGGATCGGAGGAGACCGGATGCACCTGGAGACCGCGGAGGCCCTGCGTCGCGCCACGGCTGCCGACCATGGGGTGCTGGCGACGTTGCATGCGACGCGTGGCGCGGACCTCGTCCCCGCCTGCTTCGTGATCGAGGACGGCTGGCTGGCGATCCCGATCGACGCCGTGAAGCCGAAGGGCTCGACGGCCCTCGGCCGGATTCGGAACCTGGAGCGGGACCCGCGCGCGACCCTCCTCGTCGAGCACTGGGATCCCGACGACTGGTCGAGGCTGTGGTGGGTCCGGCTGCTGCTCCGCAGGGATGAGGCGCCGGCTGACCGCAGAAACCGCCTCGAGGCCGGGCTTCGGCAGCGCTACCGGCAGTACGCGACGGCGCGCTTCGTGGAGGTCCTCACGTTCCGCATCGAGCACGTCGGCGGCTGGTCGGCGCAGGGCTAGGCGGGCGCGGCCGGTCGGGCGACTGGTAGCGCCCGCGGCACCGGTCAAGGCGCGGGGGTCGTGCCCCTCGCGACGTGGACGGCGTGGTAGCAGAGGAGCGCCACCGTGCTCCGATACGGCCGGAACCGCTCGCCCTCGGCCAGGAGCGCCTTCGGAGGCAGGAGCGCGTCCTGCTCGTGGATCACGCGCCAGCCGTGGCGGACCCCGAGATCGTCGACCGGCCACACGTCGGGCCGCCGCAGCTCGAACAGCAGGAACATCTCCGCGGTCCAGCGGCCAATTCCCCGGACCGTCGTGAGCCGGGTCACGATCTCGTCGTCATCGAGCTCGGCGATCTCGTCGAGGGGCACGCTGCCATCGGCGACCTTCGAAGCCAGGTCGAGCAGCGAGCGGGTCTTCGCCGTCGAGAGGCCGGACGCGCGAAGCGTCTCCGGCGAGGTGGCCAGGATCGCGGCGGGCGTCACCGAGCCGCCGATCGCTTCCACGAAGCGCCGGTGGATGGCGGCCGCGGCGCCGGTCGCCAGCTGCTGGAAGACGATCGCCCGGGCGAGCGACCCGAGCGGATCACCCTGGCGTGGTCGGGCCTCGGGGACGCCGGCGCGGCGAACGAACGCGTCGACCATCGGGTCCGCGGCGGTGACGGATGCTGTTCCGAGAACGAGGTCGGGGGCCATCCCCGTCAGGATGACAGGTGGTGTGGCTAGCCCTGCACCAACGCGTACATCGCGCCGCCGTGGTTGAGGACGTAGATCTCGCCCGCCTGGTTCTCGCCGAACCCGGAGATCTGGTAGGACGTGTCGAGCAGCAGCGTCTTCGCCGCGAGCGGTGACGCGGTGGAGTTGACGACCCAGATCTCGCCGGAGCAGTAATCGGCGAAGACGTAGCCACCGACAAGCACCGGGATGGCGCTGCCGCGGTAGACATGGCCGCCGGTCACGGCGCAGCGCCCGGAAGCCTGCCCGTACTGGAGGAGCGGCCCGGTCTTGCCGGAGGTGCTGCAGCCGGTCGAGGGCTCATGGCATTGGGTGCCTTCCAGGACGTCCCAGCCCCAGTTCGTCTTGCGCCCGGCGCCGCTCGTCGTCCTGACCGCGCGGTTGACCTCCTCCAGGGTGTCCTGGCCGACGTCCGCAATCCACATGTTGCCGTTGGCCCGGTCGAATGAGAACCGGTAGGGGTTCCGGAGCCCGATCTGCCAGATCTCGTTGAGCCCGTCGATGCCGACGTAGGGGTTCGACGAGGGGATCCGATAGGGCGTCGTGGAAGTCGTGCCGTTGACGTCGATTCGGAGCATCTTCCCGAGGCGGGAGTTGACGTTCTGGGCGCGGTCCCCGGGGTCGTGGCTGTCGCCGCCATCGCCGGTGCCGAAGTACAGGTAGCCATCGGGCCCGAACGCGACCGTTCCGCCGTTGTGGTTCTGGTACGGGTGGGGGATCTTGATGATCCGGCGGGAGGTGGTGGTGTCGACGACGTTCCCGTTGCTCAGCTTCGTCTTGTACTCGCGGACGACGATGTCGTCGTCGTTGTTCGTGAAGTAGACGTAGAGCTTGCGATTGGTCTTGAACCCCGGGTGGAAGGCGAGACCGAGGAGGCCCTGCTCGTAGCCGTCGCTGACCGTGCTCGTGATGTCCAGAAAAGGTGTCGACCGGAGGGCCCCGTTGACGTAGATCCGGATCCTGCCGCCCTGCTGGACGATGAACAGGCGGCCCGAGTCGTCCTTCGCGCTGACGACCTGCACGGGCCTCGAGAGGCCGCCGACCCGGAAGGACAGCGCGACGTCCGCGTCACCTGGCGCCGCGGCCGGAGCGGCTGCGGCTGCGGCCGCCGCGGCAGACGCGGGGGCGGGTACCGGCAACGGTGCCGCCTGGGCGGCCGGGGCAAGCCCTGCGCTGAGTGCGAGCACGCCCGAGATGAAAAGGGCCAGGCGGCGTCGGGACGGCGTGGATCCCCGCATTGACCCGAATGGTGCCTGATGCGCGTCGGGACTGTCCATGACCCCATGGTCCGGCGTAACGTCCGCAATGCCATGGCACAGCAGCCCATCGAGCTCATCCTGTTCCGGCAGCTGGCGACGTCGCTGGCCGTCCCCGTGGTCCTGGCCGACGCGTCCGGCGACATCGTGTTCCTGAACGAGGCCGCTGAGCGGGTCCTCGGCGTCCGGCTCGAGGACCTCGATGTGCTGGCATTCGACACGTGGACGACGGCCTTCCGGCCCCGCAGCGTTGACGGCGAGCTCGTCCCGGCGGCGGACCTGCCGCTCGTCACGGCAGTCACCGAGCGACGGCCGGCCCACGGCCCCCTGGTGATCCACGGGGCCGACGGCGTCGAGCGGACGATCGCCGTCACGGCGTTCCCGCTGGAAGGTGGCCGGGGCCGCCTCATCGGCGCCGTCGCGATGTTCTGGGAGACCGATCCGGCATGACGTTCCGGCCGTGAAGGTCACGTTCTGGGGCACCCGCGGCTCGATTGCCGCCGCCGGGCGCGCGACCCAGGGCTACGGCGGCAACACGTCGTGCGTGCAGGTGGCGGCGGCCGATGGGACCTGCCTGGTCCTCGACGCCGGGACCGGCATCCGCGCCCTCGGGGAGACGCTGGGGCCGGAGGTCCGGCGGATCGACATCCTGCTCAGCCACCTCCACATGGACCACATCCAGGGTCTCGGGTTCTTCGGGCCGTTCTTCCGAGAGGGCCTCGAGGCCCATATCTGGGGGCCGCCCTCGGCGACCCAGGACCTCCGCGGCCGCCTCTCGCGCTACCTCTCGCCGCCGCTCTTCCCGGTCCGGCTGCGCGATCTGGACTCGAAGGTCGAGCTCCACAACGCGCCCGACGAGCCGACGCGGATCGGCGCGTTCGAGGTCACCTCGGACGCGGTCATCCACCCGGGCCCGACGGTCGGGTACCGCATCACCGGGGATGGCGCGACTGTCGCCTATCTTCCCGATCACGAGCCGGCACTGGGCGTCGCCTCGTTCCTCGGGCGCCCGGCGTGGACCTCCGGCTACGCGATCGCCGAGGGCGCGGACCTCCTGATCCACGACGCCCAGTACTTCGGCGACGAACGGGCCCGCAGGCTCGGGTGGGGCCACTCGTCGACGACGGAGGCGGCCGGGTTCGCGACCCAGGCGGGCGCCCGCCACCTGGCCGTGTTCCACCACGACCCGGCCCACGACGACGCGACCCTGGATCGACTGGTCGCCGAGGTCGCCGAGGCGGCACCGGAGCTGCCGGTGACCGGGGCTCGCGAGGGCGGCTCGATCGAGCTCTAGCGGCGGTCGCTCAGCGGCTGCCCTCGAGGCAGGTGACTCCGTCGGGTCCGACCTCGGCGGAATGCCTCGTCCCGGGTGGCAGGATGAAGCCGTCGCCCGCTCGCAGCTCGATCGGGAGCTCGTCGACGCCGACCCGGAAGCGGATCGAGCCGGCGGCGCACATGAGGACCTTCTCGTAGCCGTGGTCGTGCGCGGCATACCGGTCGCCGGGACCGTTCGACCAGGCGTGCGGCTCGACGCCCTCCGCACGGAGTCGCCGCGCCACCGTCGTGGGGCTCGGCGGGTCGGTGCCGAGCCATTGGAGCCGGGTGACGCCGCCCGGATCGCTGCTCATCACGAGCGCCTCCTCTTCGGATGCGCCCGGCGGCGCTGCCACCGGGCCGGCCGTCACGGTTCGACCCGGCCGGGGCTCGACGGTACCAGCCAGGCCCAGCCCGACGCCGGCGCCTCTACGATGCGCGCCACAAATCGTTGGGCCGGCGCGTACCCGCCCGAGCGAAGCAACCGAAGGTGGAGCTGGAGTGCCACGCATGACGTCCCGTGCCGCGCTCAGCGCCCTGGCGCTCCTCCTGGGGATCACCGGCTGCCAGCCTGTCCCGTCCACCGCGCCCAGTGGCAGTGTCGGGGTGCCAGCGCCAAGTGGCAGCACGTCCTCGGCGCAGCCCGCGACCCCCGGCACGGGCGCCGGCCTCGCCGACGCCCTCCGCGACGCGATCGCCGTCGATGACATCGTCGCGGACCTCGGACGGCTCGACGCGATTGCGACGGCGAACGGCGGCAATCGCGCCGCGGGGAGCCCCGGTCACGAACAGTCCGCGCAGCTCGTGGCCGACGAGCTCCGAGCGGCCGGCTACGACGTCAGCCTCGTGCCGACGCAGGTGACGGCGTTCAGGCAGGACGCGCCGAGCGTCCTCGAGATCCAGGGCGCGGGCGCGCTCCAGCTGACGGATGTCCGCGACTTCAAGGCGATGCTCCTGTCGCCGAGCGACGACGTGACCGCCGACGTGTTCGCCCTGAGCTTCGACGCCGCGGCCCAGCCCGGCGACCGGGACGGGAGCGGCTGCGACCCTGGCGACTGGTCGATCGTCCCGGCGGGCGTCATCGCGCTCGTCCAGCCCGGGGAGTGCCGGCGCCGCGACGTCGTCCTGAACGCCCAGGCGGCCGGCGTCGTCGGCCTCGTAACGTCGTATGCCGAATGGGGCCCCGACCACGTCCTCCGCCCGACGCTCATCGATGGTGCCGGCCTCTCGATCCCCTCGATCGGCACGACCGGCGCGACCGGCCTCGCGATCTTCGCCGCGTCACAGGCGGGCCAGCAGGTCCATCTCGAGGTCCACACGACGCTCGCGCAGGTCGAAACCCCGAACGTCATCGCCGAGCTGCCCGGCGGCGATCCTGCCCACGTCGTCATGCTCGGTGGCCATCTCGACTCCGTGGTCGACGGGCCGGGCATCAACGACAACGGCACCGGCACGATGGCCATCCTCGAGATCGCGCGCGAGCTGGTGAAGCTCCGGCCCGATGGCGCGCCGTGGAAGGTCAGGATCGCATTCTGGACCGGTGAGGAGATCGGCCTGCTCGGCTCGTTCGCCTACGTCGGCGGGCTCACGCCGGAGGCCGTGGCATCGATCGAGGCCTACCTCAACCTGGACATGGTCGGCTCGCCCAACGCCGTTCGAGAGATCTACGACACGGGCGGGACCCTGCGGCCGATCGCGGGCGGGGTCATCCAGGAACTGCTGCGGCAGGCCCTGGCCGACGCCGGCCTGGCATCGAAGATCGTCGACATCGGCGGCGCCAGCGACCACCTGCCCTTCGACCGGGAGCAGATCGTCGTCGGGGGCCTGTTCTCGGGCGCGAGCGAGCTCAAGACCGACGAGGAGGCGGGCCTGTTCGGCGGCACGGCCGGCGCGCCGACAGATCCCTGCTACCACCTCGCCTGCGACACCGCGGCGAACGTCGACCGCGAGGTCCTGGAGCAGCTCGCGAAGGCCGCGGCCTGGACACTCGGGCGCCTGGCGTCCGGTGAGGTCGCGCTTCCGGAGGGCTGACTGCCGCTCGACGGAGCGAGGGAAGTGGTCGGGGTGGCGGGATTCGAACCCACGACTTCATCGTCCCGAACGATGCGCGCTACCAGGCTGCGCTACACCCCGACAGGGTGCCCCTGAGGGCCCGCGGATGATACCGCAGCGCGCTTCGAGCGCCGGGCGGCTCCCGACTAGTCGTTGGCGAGGGCCGGGCTGGCCTGGCGCGGCGGGTCGCGGACCGGCCACATGACCGCGGCCGCCGCAAGGAACGACGCCGCCATGAGCCCGAACACGATCGGCAGGCCGGTGGGCTCGCCGAGGGCGTCGATGATCGCGCCATAGACGGCAACCCACAGGGAGCCGACCCCGAAGGCCAGCGTGAAGTACAGCGCGAAGGCCACGTCGCGGATGCCGGTCGGGACCGCGTCGGCGAGGAGCGCCTGCAGCTGGGGGCTCTCCGCGAACGAGAACAGGCCCATGATCGCGATGCCGACCCACAGCCCGAGGACGCTCGAGCCTGCGGCGATGAATGTCACGAATCCGATGGCGCCGCCGATGTAGGCGCCAAGGATCGTGGGCCGCCGGCCGATCCGGTCGGACAGCCAGCCGGCCACGAGCGGCATCGGCACCGACAGGATGATCAAGGCGCCGTACATGAGGTTCGTGGTGTCCTCGGGCAGGCGCAGGACATGGGTCACGTACAGCAGCGCGAACAGGTTCGCGACGCCGAGCCCGCGGCCGCCGCCCCCCAGGACCGACGACAGGTACGTCCGCTTGATCGCCGAATCTCGCCCGATCGCCCGGACCGCGTCCATGACCGACCCGGCGCGGATGGCCGCCCGCTGGTCCGCGCCGGTCTCGCGGACCCAGCGGAAGATCGCGAGCCCGATGAGGGCTGTCGGGATCCCGAACAGCACGGTCGCGCCGCGCCAGCCGACGGCCGCGAGGATCGCCGGGCCCGCGAGCGCGGCCACGACCGACCCGACGTTGCCGCCGGAGATGTGGGCGCTGATCGCGAAGCCGCGTCGCTCGGGTGGGAACTGCTCGGCGAGGAGGCCGTTGCCGACCGGGTGCTGGGGCGAGCCGCCGATCCGCGAGACGATCGTGGTCGCCGCGAACGCCCCGAAGGACTGGACCGCGGACAGCGTCGCGAAGCCGATCCCGAAGAGCAGCTGGCCGGCGGTCAGGATCGGGCGACGCGCCAGCCGCCGGGTCACGAAGGCATAGCTTGCCTGGACCAGCCCCGACGCGACGGCCGAGGCGGCCGCGACGAAGGCGATCTCGCCGACGCCGACCTGGAACTCGTCGATGACCTCGAGGTAGATCAGCGGCAGGAGGACCGCCTGGCCGTGATTGAGGGCGTGGGCGATGGAGAGCAGCCAGAGCGTTCGCTGCGGGTGGATGGGGCGGCCATCCGCCGCGCGTTGTGGCTCGACCGTCACCGTGGCTCGACCGTCACCCGCCGTCAGCCCCCGCGGTCGATCAGTCGGGCTCGGGCGTCGCGGCCCGCCGCCGCCACGTGCATCGCGTCGAGGATCTCGAGCAGGCGTCGCTCGAGCTCCGGGCGGAGGGTCGTCACGTTCCGGGCAAGGATAGGCGAGCGTCGTGGCGCCGGAAGCGGCCTGGCTGTGGTTGGCGTGTCCGGGGCCGGCAACCATGGAGCTCCCTGTGACGGAAGGGTCGCGCCGGGGCGGAAGGGTGCGCGGCGCACGGACGCGGACTGTAGCCGTTTCTATACAAGACGTCTAGTATTTTACCTGCTATCGTAGCCGCGATGCAGACGCCGCATGACGTGACCGAGACCTTGCGACGGGGGCGGCCCCGCAAGGCCGCGACCGACGCCGCGATCATCCGCGCGGCGGTCGAGCTCATGACCGAGCACGGCGTGCAGGGGACGACGCTGACGGCCGTCGCCGATCGGGCGGGCGTCGCCCGGGCCACGGTCTACCTGCGCTGGCCGACCCGTTCGGCACTCATCGGTGCCGCCGCGCGGGCCGCCGTGGGCGGGAGACCGTTGCCACTGTCCGGGAACCTCGAGGCGGACATCCGGTTCGCTGCCACGTTCATCCAGCGGGTCTTCGGCGAGCCGGCGTTCGCGGCGATGCTTCCGGAGATCGTCCGGGGCGTGCTGGCGAACCCGCCGGACCTCGCCTTCGACTCCGTCGCGCCGCGCCGGCGCGAGCTGGCCCGGATCTACCGGGGGCGCGCCGAGGTGGAGGGATTCCGGGACGACGTCGACCCGAACCTGGCGTTCGACGTGATCCTGGGGACGGCCATCGCGCACCTCCTCGCCAACGGCCGCCCCATGCCGGACGAGGACGCCGATCGCCTCGCCGAGGTCGTGATCAAGGGCCTGCGCGCCGGGTAGCCCGAACAAGCCCGGGGCGAAACGACAGAGGCCCGCTCTCGCGAGCGGGCCTCGTTCCCCGGCTTGCTGGAGGGGCGTGGAAGCCCCTGGTTTGGCCTAGAACTGCTCGAGGTAGCGCTCGACCTCCCAGTCGGAGACCTGGGTCCGGTACTCGTCCCACTCGGCTCGCTTGGCGTCGACGAAGTGGCTGAAAACGTGGTCCCCGAGGGCCTCGCGGATCACGTCGTCCTTCTCGAGCTCGTCGAGCGCCTCGCCGAGCGTGCCCGGGAGCTCCTTGATCGACTTGGCCGCAATCGTGGTCGCGTCCATCTCGAAGAGGGACTCCTCGACCGGCTCGCTGAGCTCCAGGCCCTTCTCGACGCCGTCGAGGCCGGCCGCGATCATCGCCGCGAAGGCCAGGTAGGTGTTCGAGGCCGGGTCGGGACAGCGGACCTCGAGGCGCGTCCCCTCGATCGACTTGCCAGGCGAGACCATCGGCACCCGGATGAGCGCCGAGCGATTGGTCCGGCCCCAGGTGAGGTAGGTCGGCGCCTCGTAGCCCGGGACCAGCCGCTTGTAACTGTTCACGAGCGGCGCGAGGACGGCGATCATGCCGCGGGCGTGGCTCAGGATGCCCGCCGCGTACGACTTCGCGAGCGGCGACAGGCCGTAGGACGACTCCGCGTCGGCGAAGGAGTTTCGCTTGTCGTCGATCGAGTAGAGGCTCTGGTGGGTGTGCATCCCCGAGCCATTGATCCCGTGGATCGGCTTGGGCATGAACGTCGCGTACAGGCCGTGCTGCTGGGCGATCGCCTTGAGCGTGAACTTGAAGGTGATCGCGTTGTCTGCCGTCTGGAGCGCGTCGGCGTACTCGAAGTCGATCTCGTGCTGGCCGGCCGCGACCTCATGGTGGGCCGCCTCGACCCGGATCCCGAAGGACTCGAGGGCATCGACCATGTCGTGCCGGATCGAGGTCCCGAGGTCCGAGCTGAAGTCGAAGTAGCCGGCCTGATCGTGCGGCAGCGGCTCGATCGTCCCGTCATCGCCCCGGCGGAACAGGAAGAACTCGAGCTCGGGGCCCATATTGACGATGTAGCCGAGCTTCTTGGCCCGCTCCACTTGGCGTCGCAGGACGTAGCGCGGATCGCCGGCGAAGGGCTCGCCCCGCGGCGTGAAGACGTCGCAGATCACGCGCGCCGCCGCGCCGTTGGACCACGGGATCTCCGAGAAGGTCCGCATGTCAGGCATCAGGTACTGGTCGCTCTCGGCGATCCGGGTGAAGCCCTCGACCGACGAGCCGTCGAACCACGTCCCGTGCCGGACCGAGCCCTCCAGCTGGTGGATCGGGATCGTCACCGCCTTGACGACGCCGATGATGTCCGTGAACTGGAGCTGGATGAACCGGATTCCCTTGGCCTTCGCGGCCTCGATCTCTTCCGCGCTCGACACTGCTTCGTAGGGCGCTACCACCGACGCTGCCTCCTGGCCCGCTACGGATCCATGCCCGATCGCGGGGTTGTCCGGGCGAACCGCTTGTGCATGGCGCACGAGCACGGCTCGACTGGGTTCTCGGGAAGGCAGCGTAGCACCGGCGGGTTGCTCTCCGGCATCGCTCGGGCGGGGATTCAGGCGTTCAGACTTGGGCGTCTTGCACCAGTTCGACCGCCGCCGCGAGGGCAAGCCGGAGGTCTGGGTCAGCCAGCCGCCAGCCGGTTGCCGCTTCGATCGAGCGGACCCGGTAGGCGACGGTGTTGCGATGGACGCCGAGCGCGGCGGCCGCCTCCCCGACCCCGCCATACGCGAGCAGGGCGCGCAGGGTCGCGAGGCGCTCGCGACGGACGTCCGGCCGGGCGTCCAGCACCGGCGCGAGCACGGCCCGCGCCAGCGGCAGGCCGTCGGGCAGCTTGTGCAGCGCGCCCAGCATCCGGTAGACCGCCAGGCGCTCGGAGCGAGCCAGCGCGGGCGGCTCCGGGAGGGCCAGCGCGGCATCGAGGGTCGCCCGGGCCTCGGCCTCTGCGGCGGGTCGGTCGACGGGGCTGTCAAACGGGGTGGAGACGGCGAGCGGGCGGCCCAGCGCCGCACCGATCGCGCCAACGAGCCGCTCGCGGTCGGACATGGCCCCGGCGGCGACCATGCGGATCTCGAGGCTGTCGGCGTCGCCGCGAAGGCTGAGCTGCCGCGCCGGCGCGAGGAGCCGGAGCTTCCGCCTGACCGCCTCGCGAGCCTCGCCCGCCGCCGGGGCGTCGTCCTCGGAACCGGGCTCGCGCTGCCGGGCCAGCACGAGGACCCAGGGCGGGCCCGCGGAAGGCATGGGCTCGGCGCGTCGGGCCCGGTCGACGGCGCCGCGGACCGCCTCGTCCCGCGCGAGCTCCAGCGCCAGGAGACCGGCGACCCTGGGAAGGGCCACACGTGCCAGCTCGGAGATCGGCTCGCCGCCCAGCACGAGGACCTCGGCATCGGCGCCGCCGGCGCCGCCGGGCAGCGGGATCCGCAACGCGACGCCGGCCTCCGTGTGGCCTGCGCGAACCGGCGCCCGCCGCGGATCCACTGCGTCCGGAGCCTCGCCCCGTGGCCGTCGCCTGGTACCGGGCGGCGGCTGCCGCGGCGGCCGGGGCCTCCGGGGGCGCGTGGACGACGATCGAGTCGCCGCGACGTGCCTCAAGGACGAGCGCTCGGCCAAGGAAGCCCGAGACGGTTGCGACGAGGCCCGCGACCCCGGCTCCCTCGAGCGCCCGACGCCGCAGCTCGCCCTCGAGGAGGGCCGCCTGCCGCTCCAGCTCGGCGCCGCGGGCGACGATGAACCCCACGACGCTCCGTTCGAGCCCCGCGGCGTCAACCGCGCCGACGCGGAGGCCGGGCAGGCCGGCCGCGCGCAGGACATCCGACAGCGACGCCGGAGCCCCCGCGGTCGCGTCGCCACCGGCCGCGCTCGCTCCCTCCGGCACGAGGACACCGGAGACGGGCACGGCGGCGAGGGCCGCGATGAGGTCGCGGAGCTCCGAGGCACCGGGCGCCACCACGGCCAGCGCCGACGGCGGCGTGACGACGAGGTCACCGGCCTCGAGCGCGTCGAACGCCGGCACCCGGGCCCGGAGCACGCGGACCCAGGCGATCTGGCGCGCGCCCGCGGCGGCTCGGTCGCCGATCCAGGTGGCCCCCGGCAGCAGCTCCGCCGCCAGCGCGGCGAGGTCGGTCATCGGGTGGGTCGCCGACCGGTTGGCGTCACGCGCGGCCGGCCGGTATGGCCGCGGCGCGCGCGCCGACGAGCGCGTCGACGAGGCTGCCGAACTCTCGATCGAAGTCGACCTGGCGGTCGGAGCGGCCCACGAGGTCGAGGCGGCCATCGCCGCGGATTCGGGCCCAGACCCGGCGTCGCGGGAGGTAGAAGGTGATCGCAAGGCCGAGGAGGAGGGTCGCGAAGGCCAGCCAGATGATCGGCGCGCCCGGGTCGCGCTTGGCGATGAGCAGCGTGTAGTCGCTGAAGCCCCGGATCTGGATCGAGAGGTCGAGGCCGCCCATGTCGACGGCGTCGCCGCGGACCACGTAGACCGGATCGCCGAAGACCATGTCCGGTGTGCCATCCGGGTTGGGGGTGGGGCGAGGCGCGTACGGCAGGACGACGAGCGCGCCGATGCCCTCGGCGCTCTGGTCGAGCAGCAGCTGCAACCCGAACCGCTTCCCGGGGACGGGCAGCGCGCCGACCGGGCGGCCATTCGCGACGTCGGTGAGCGGCACCGGGCCCGACCAGAGGATCGAATCGTCGGTCGTCGAGCGGATGAGGAGGTCCGGCGCGGGCCCGAATCCATTCTGATGGAACGTGTAGCCCCCGGCGTTCAGCGGGTCGTTGACCCGGATCACCTTCTGGGAGAGCAGCTGGCCGTCCTGGAAGACCGCGAGATCCGTGGTGAAGTCGGTGGGCACGCCCGTCTCGATGCCGGGCGCCTCGAACCCCCGGTTCTCCACGAGCAGCAGCCCCGGCGTGCCAATCGGTTGGACGGTCAGGGTGTCGCCCTCGGCCACGACGAGGCCCTGTTCGTCGCCGAACCGCGCGGTCACCAGGCCCGCAACCAGGAACAGGATGAGCCCGAGATGCGAGATGAGCGTCGCAAGCTTCGTCCAGCGGTTCCGGTCGCCGTAGACGTAGGCGAGGCCGTCCGTGCCGGTCTCCTGCCGGACGCTGAAGCGGTGCCGGCGCATGGCGGTCGCCACGGCGGCGGCCGTAAGGCCGGCGCCCGGCGCGATCGAGACGCGGTCGGGCAGTCGCGGGTCGAAATAGGCCTCGGGCTGGACCACCCGGATCGAAGCCGACTGCTGCCATAACCGAGGCGTCCGGTCGAGGGTGCACAGCAGGATCGAGACGGCCAGGACGAGCAGCGCGACCGTGAACGGCGTCGAGGTGAAGACGTGGAAGAGCTGGAGCCGCTCCATGAAGTCCACGACTGGCACGCCGAAGACCGGCTCGTAGATCGTCCGAAGCCTGCCCATCTCGATGGCGTAGTCGCCGGCGGATCGGAACGCAAAGCCCGGGAGCTGCCGGATCGTCATTCCGAAGACCGCGAGGACAGCGACCGCCACGATCTGGACGACCGCGAAGTTGACCGAGGTGAAGAGCCGCCAGACCCGCATCCCGGCACGCGCGAGCAGGCTGGGCCCGGCGCGGCGCTCGTGGTTCGCGGCCTGCGGCGCGCGCCGCTCGACGGTCAGACTCGCCAAGGAACGGTGCCGGTCAGACCCCGGCCGGCACGGCGGCGGCTGCCCGCGCCGCGGCGAGCGCCTGCTCGAAGTCCTCGATGAGGTCGGTGACGTCCTCCAGCCCGACGCTCACGCGGAGAAGGCCCGGTGCGATCCCGCTCTCCAGGAGCTCGGCCTCCGACAGCTGGCGCTGCGACGTCGATGGGGGATGGACGACCATCGTGTGGACGCTACCCAGCGATGCCGTCAGCTCGCGGAGCTCCAGGGCATCGATGATCGCCTTGCCGGCGGCCCGCCCACCTTCGACCTCGAAGGCCAGCATCCCGCCGCCGTTACCGCTGCGGTACTGGCGCTCCGCGACGGCCCGCTGGGGATGGCTCGGAAGACCCGGGTAGAGGACACGCTGCACGCCTGCCTGACGCTCCAGCCAAGCCGCGAGTGCCACGGCGTTCGAGGCGTGTCGATCCATGCGGACGGCGAGGGTCAGGAGCCCGCGGAGGGCCAGGAACGCCTCGAACGGCCCGAGGGTCGCGCCGGTGTCGATCTGGGCCCGCGCGACCTTGTCCATCAGCGAGCGCGGTCCCGCAACGACGCCGGCGGTGATGTCGCTGTGGCCGCCGAGGAACTTCGTTGCCGACTCCAGCACGAGATCCGCCCCGAGGGCGAGGGGCTGGCAGACGTACGTCGACGCGAACGTGTTGTCGGCGACGTACAGCGCGCCGGCCCGGTGGGCCATGGCCGCGAGCGCCTCGTGATCGGCGAGGAACGTCGTCGGGTTGGCCGAGGTCTCGGCGTACAGCAGCGTCGTGGGCGCCGTGGCAAGCGCCCGCTCCACAGCGTCGTCGTCCATGACGTCGATGAACTCGACCTCCACCCCGAACCGCCCGAACGTTCCGGACAGCTGGGTCCGCGTCGAGCCGTAGAGCGCCTTGGAGGCGACGACGCGATCGCCGGCCCGGAGGAGCGACGAGAAGGTGGCGTGGATCGCGGCCATCCCCGAGGCGAATGCGTAGCCGGCCTCGGCGCCGGCAAGCTCGGCGTACGCGTCGCCGAGGGCCTGGGTGGTCGGGTTGCCGAGCCGGGTGTACGAGTAGCCGGCCCACGGATCGCCCACGACGTCACCGAGGTGGTCGGCGTCCTCCGACGTGAAGGTCGCCGTCTGGTAGATCGGGACTGAGGTCGGTCGCTGGCGGACGGGCGGGTTCCTGGAGGCGGCCCGGATCGCCCGGGTGGAGAAGCCCTTCTCGCTCGTCATCGCCCGGCGATCCTACACCGCGCCGCGGCCGCGCCCTCGAGCACCGTTGTGCAACGGGAACGCGTCTCAGCCCGCCCGCTCGCCCTCGCGCTTGGCCGGCGCCTCGAGCGGCGCGATGCTGATCGCCATCGGCTCGGCCGTACCCCGCGCGACCTTGTTCTTGCCCCCGCGCTTCGAGGCGTACATCGCCCGGTCGGCGCTCACCAGGAGCGCGTCGGCGGACCGCCCGTCGGCTGGGTACGAGACGACGCCGACGGACACGGTCGGGCCCGGGTCGAAGCTCCCCTGCTCCGCGACGGTCAGGCGGATCTTCTCCGCGACCACCCAGCCGCCGGTCGGGTCCGTCTCGGGCAGGAGGGCGACGAACTCGTCGCCGCCGTAGCGGGCAGCGGTATCGATCTTGCGAACGCCGCTGCGAACGACGTCGGCGACGCTTCGGAGCACCTGGTCGCCGGCGATGTGGCCGTATCGATCGTTGACGGCCTTCAGGTCGTCGAGGTCGAGCATCACCAGGCAGAACGCGCGACCCGAGCGGTCGCCGCGGGCGATCTCCCGCTCGAGGGCGGCAAAGAAGTAAGAGCGGTTGTACAGCCCCGTGAGGGCATCGACGGTCGACAGCCGGATCGCCGCGTCGCGCGTCCGGCGCTGCTCCCGGCCCACCGACGCGCCGATGTAGGCGAGGAGGTACACGCCGGTCAGGTTCACCGCCATCGTCACGAGCGGGCGGATCTCGGGGTTCGGGTTCGCGACGAGGCCGGCCGCGAGGTAGGCGGCGGTCGCAAGGACGGCGAGGGCCAGCGCGATCCGGGGTGCGACCAGCAGCGCGCCGGCCCCGACGATCAGCGGGAAGGTGAACGTGAAGGGGCTCTCGAGGCCACCCGTCAGGGCCACGAGGCTGGAGGCGAAGACGAGGGCCAGGACCCCCTGCAGGGCCCCGCGCGCTCGACGCAGCGGCGTCTTCGGAAGGACGTCCTGGATGATCAGCAGGGCCTGCCCGGTGACCGCGATGAGGATGACGATCCCGGCGAGGACGTCGGGCCAGACGCCGCTGGCGGCCGCGAAGACCGCCACGGCCATGAGGAACGCCCAGCTCACGATCCGGATGACCCGGTCCTCCAGCGTGGGATCCTCGGCCAGCTGGCTGCGGTCGCCACCGAGGGAGAACTCGGGGTCGTCCACGGGGATGACCGCCGACCGGGCCATGGACTCGGTGACCAGGGCCTTCGAATCGCCGCCGGCCTCGGCGCGCACGTCCTTCTCCGCGTGATCGAAGAAGCGCCGCCGGATCCAGACGAAGGTCGGGCCGAGGAGCAGCGCAAACGCCGCGATCGCGAGGATCGCGATCGCCAGGAGGACGAGATCTGAGAGCGACGGCATCAGCGGGTCCCGAACTGATAGGTCTGCTTGACGAGGCGCAGGTACGAGAACGTCTCGGTATCTCGCACCCCGTCGATCCGCTGGAGGCGGTCCGCGAGGAAGTGCAGGAGACCCTCGTTGTCCTCGACGACGGTCTCGATGAGGACATCGAATCTGCCCGCCGTCACAACGACGTAGTCGACCTCGGGCATCTCCGCGAGAGCCTCCGCCACCTCGAGGAGCTTGCCGGGCTGACAGCGGATCCCGATCAGGGCCTGCTGGAAGCCGAGCTTGTCCGGGTCGGCCACGCCGACGATCTGCAGGATGCCACGCTCGACGAGCCGATTGGTGCGCGCCCGCACCGCTGCTTCGCTGACGCCCAGAGCCGTGGCGATCTGGGTGAAGGGCCGCCGGCCGTCCTCCTGGAGGTGCTCGATGATCCGCTTGTCGAGGTCCGAAAGCTCGTCGCCGCGGCGATTCCGACGCCCGACCGCGTCCGGATTCGAATTTCGCATCGTCGCCGCCATGACGACCGAATCTAGCACCGTCCGACGCTAGCCCCTGTCGAGTTCCGCCAGCACGGGCGCGAGGACCACGATGGACTCGATCGTGATCGGATCCACGACAAGCTGGACCTCGGCGAGCCCCAGGGCAGCGTAGGTTCGCAGGGCGTCGGCGATCTCGGCAGTCGAGCCCTCGAGCGGCGCGACCTCGTTCTCGTCGTACTTCGTGAGGCGGCCCTCCCCGCCCCGCATCCGGACCAGCACCGCGCTGGTCTTCTCCAGGGTCGAGGGATCGCGCCCGACGGCCCGGCAGGCCTCGTCGACCTGCCGCAGGATCGGCTCGAGCCCCTCCGGCGAGTTGTTGGACTGGCGATACCAGACGTTCCACTGCTCCACGTGCGGGAGCGTGATCTCCAGCATCCGCGGCCCGATGCTCCCGACCATCAGGGGCGGCCCACCCGGCCGCGCCGGGGGCGGAAGGAGCTCACAGTCTCGGGCCTGGAAGTAGCGCCCGTCGAAGTCGATCCGGCCGTCTCGGAGGAGGGTCCGGATGATCGTGAAGGCTTCCTCGAACCGCGACACCGTGTGGTCGAACGGAAAGCCGAAGGCCCGGAACTCGGTCTCGTTCCAGCCAGCCCCGAGGCCGACGATCAGCCGCCCGCCCGAGACCTCGTCGACGGTGGCGGCCATCTTCGCGAGCATCGCGGGAGCATGGAACGCGGTCGCGGCAACGAGCGGCCCGAGCTTGATCCGCGACGTGCTCGCGGCGATCGCGGCGAGGAGCGTCCAGACCTCCCACGGTCCGCGGGCCGATCCATCCGGATAGCGATACAGCAGGTGGTCGCCGAGCCAGATCGTGTCGAAGCCGGCGTCCTCGGCGGCCCGCGCCATGGCAACGTACTCGGGCCAGCGGACCTCGCGCTCGACCTCGGGCAGCTGGATGCCGACTCGGAGGGGCCGGCCGTTCGTCTCCGTCATGCGGCGAGCCTAGCGGGGAAGGCGCGCCGCGGCCTGATTCGTCCCTGGGCGATTGCCCTCCCCGCCGGGCTGGGACCCTCCGGCTACGACTGCGGCTGAGGCGGGACGGGGGCCGTGATCTGGCGATACTCGAGCCGGTAGCGCTCCACCTCCAACCGGGCGGCCTGCTCCTCTTCAGAGTCGGCGGCGGCCGCGGCGAGGCGCCGCTCGGCGGCCCGCCATTCGGCAAGCACCGCTACGGCATCACGCTTCGGTGGCGTCTCGCGGATGGGCAGATTCGCTTCCGCATCGCCGGCCTTCACGTCGGCGTGGATGGCCTCCGCCAGCTCGACCTGCTCGCCGCTGGAGAACAACAGGGCTCGCGAGAGGTCCTCGATCTCCCGGGCCAGGCGGACGAACTCCGGCCGCTCGGGCGCCAGCTCGCGCTTGCGGCTCTCGAGCTCGTGGAGGCGGTCGAGACGCTCCATGAGCGTGTCGGACGCCTGCCGCAGGTCCGCGGCGCGCTGAAAATCATCGATCTTGGCGTCGTCAGGCATTGGGCTCCTCCCGCCATCGGCGGCGCGCCGCGGACCGGACCGCGGGCGTGGCGCCATGCTGGGCGACTGGTGGTTTCGCGGGTGGTCCATCGCCTCGATGGGAGTCTGACAGGAGCGCGACGAGTGGCCTGCCCGACGGATGGGAGGCGAGGGTGCGGCACGTTCGCTTCGGAAGCCGCCTCGATCGCAGCGTCGTTGCGATCCGCTCGGCCGCACCGTGGCCGTGGCGCAGACGCCACACCGTAGGAGTCACCACCATGTCCGACATCCGCAATCCCGGCGAGCCAGAGCCCGAGGCGCCCCCGACCGACGAGCGCGATCGATCGCCATTCGACCGTCCGCCGTTCGACGAGGATCCCGAGGCCCAGCACGCGCCGGGCGAGAGCCCCGACGGGCTCGACACCGACCAGCCGCCGATGCAGGCCGCCGAACGTCCCGGCAACGACAACATCCGCGAAGGTCGCGTCGGGGGAGTCATGGGCGCGCCCGGCGCGACGAACGGACAGGGCCAGGGCGACTAGGGCCCTCCTCGGCCGCGCGAAGCCTTCGCGGCCCGGAGCGCCAGCCCATCGGCGCTAGCATAGCGCCGATGACGACGACCGAGGACCTCCTCGCGACCGACGAGGTAGTGGCGGCCTGGGCCGGACCCTCTCGCACCCCAACCGACGGCCCGCTCACGCTCGAGGAGCTCCAGCTCGCCGGGCGGAATCGCGGAATGCCGCTGGAGGCCCTTCGCTACGACATCACGCCGACCGGCCTTCACTACCTGCTGGTCCACTTCGACATTCCAGCGGTCGACGCCGCGACGTGGCGCCTGTCCCTCGGGGGCCTCGTCGACAACCCGATCGATCTGACGCTCGACGACCTGCGGGCCCGCCCGAGCAGCACGATCCCGGTCACCCTCGAGTGCGCCGGGAATGGCCGCGCCCGGATGCGTCCGCGGCCGCTCAGCAACCCCTGGCTCTTCGAGGCCATCGGCACCGCCGAGTGGACCGGCACCTCGCTCGGTCCCCTGCTCGACGAGGCCGGCGTCCGCTCCGACGCCGCCGAGCTCGTCTTCAGCGGCGCGGACCGCGGCGTCCAGGGCGGCAACGAGCACGACTACCAGCGCAGCCTCGCCATCGCCGAGGTGCGACGGCCCGAGGTGCTCCTCGTCTATGCCATGAACGGCGAGCCCCTCCAGCCACAGCATGGCTATCCGTTGCGACTGCTCGTGCCGGGCTGGTACGGGATGGCCAGCGTCAAGTGGCTTCGAAGCATCGATGCGGTCGCCGAGCCGTTCCACGGCTACCAGCAGGGCACGGCCTATCACTACAAGGCCGACGCCGACGACCCCGGCACGCCCGTCTCACGAATCAAGGTCCGGGCCCTCATGACGCCGCCGGGAATCCCGGACTACTTCTCGCGTCGCCGGCTCGTCGATGCCGGACCCGTGACGATCGCCGGGCGGGCGTGGGGCGGCCGGGCGCCGATCAGCCGGGTCGAGGTGAGCATCGACGGCGGGTGGTCGGACGCCGCCCTCGCGCCCCCGATCGGCGACTTCGCGTGGCGCGCCTGGTCGTTCGAATGGACCGCAACGCCCGGGAAGCACCTTCTGGCCTGCCGCGCGACCGATGCCGACGGCGAGCCGCAGCCCCTCGAGGCGTCCTGGAACTACCAGGGCATGGGCAACAATGGCGTTCAATCGATCGGGGTCACGGTCCGCGGCGTCTCGTAGCGTGTCGCGTCGGCGGCCCACGCGTGCCGGCCTCGCGCGGCGCGGGCGGGTTGCAGCACGCGTGGCCACGCGAGCGGTTCGCACGCTGGCCCTCGGCGCCGCGGCCGTGGTCCTGCGGAAGGTCCGGCCCGGCCTCGCCACCGAGGAGCGGCTGCTCCGCTGGAGCTGGGCGGCGCACCCGGCCGACAGCCTCGACGCGTATCTCGTCGTCGGCTGGCAGAACCCCCGGATCAATGTCCAGAGCATCCTGATCCGGCACGAGCTGATCCGGCGCCTGTTCGGCGACAGCGACGCGGACCGGGACCTGATGCGCAGCGAGATGGCGTTCGCGGTCGAGCTCAATGAGGCCCTCCGGCTCGAGGCCAAGCGCACCAACACCAAGATCAAGGCGTTCTTCAACGAGCGACGGATCGCCCGGATCCGCAAGATCGGCGAGGTGATCGCCGATCGCGAGACCGAGTACCGCGACCGGTGGCGGACGGAGCTCGCGACGCGCCCGGCCAGGCGGCTGCAGGTGCTGGAGCTCGCCTGCGGGTCGGCCAATGACTACCGCGCCTTCGCCGACTACGGCCTCGCACCGTTCCTCGACTACGCCGGGATCGACCTGAACCCCAAGAACATCGCCAACGCGCGCCGCCACTTCCCCGATGTCCGGTTCGAGGTTGGGAGCGCCATGGCACTTGCGCAGTCCGATGGGTGGGTCGACGTCGTCCTGGCGTCCGATCTCCTCGAGCACCTGCCGCTCGAGGGCGTCGATCGAGTGATCGCAGAGATGTCCCGGGTCGCTCGCTCGGCGGTGATCCTGTCGTTCTTCAACATGGCCGAGATCCCCGAGCACGAGGATCGACCCGTGGCCGCGTACCACTGGAACCGCTTGAGCCGCGCGAAGGTGCTCGCCACGCTCTCGGCGCACTTCCCGCGGGTCACGGGCTACCCGATCAACGACTGGCTCAAGCGGGAGTTCAACTATCCGCACACCTACAACAAGCGTGCGTTCACGATGATCGCGGAGCGCGACGGCCCAGGCCCCTCGCCGGTCTCTGGAGGCTAGGCGCGGGCCTCCGCAGCCACCCGCGCCGCCGCGTGGGCCAGGAGCTGACCGGCGCCTAGAATGGCGCGGGTCGCCACGGCGACCACCGGCCACGGGGCGTAGCGCAGCCTGGTAGCGCACATGCTTTGGGACCACCGAGGCGTTGAGCGGTGAAGGGATTGGCCAGATGAACGCGCGGACGGCGAGCGACGGCGCGTCGATTATTGTGCGGTTCGAGAGCGCCAGGATCCCTCGTCCCCATCGCCACCCGGCCGGGCCAGGGTCACATCCGGCCGCGCGGGAGGCACCCAACCTTGCGGTGGCTACGGCGATCATCGAGGGGAAACCACGTTTTATCCGAGGCCGCGGCACTCCTCATACCGTGCGGGTCTTGTCGTTCTCGTGACCGACTTCGCGGAACATCGCGTCCAGCGAAGCGTGGCCTTCGACCCCGGTCGCAGCGCAGTGCTGGTCGTCGACATGCTGAACGACTTCCTGGAGCCGTCCGGCGCGATGCCCCTGCCGGAAGGTGAGCGCCTCTACGAGCCCATTCGGCGTCTCCTCGCCACCGCTCGTGCACACGGGTCGGCGGTGATCTGGGTCTGCGACACGCACCCGCCTGGCGACCGCGAGTTCGACAAGCGCTCCGTGCATTGCCTCACTGGCACGTGGGGAGCGCAGATCGTGGAGGTGCTTCAACCGCGGGACGACGAGTACAGGGTGCCCAAGCGGCGCTACTCCGGCTTCTACGAGACCGACCTGGATCTGCGTCTGCGAGAGCTGGGGGTCGCGCACCTGATCCTGACAGGCGTTGTCACGAACATCTGCGTGCGCTCCACCGCGCACGACGCCTTCTTCCGCGGCTACGACGTGATCGTCGTCCAGGATTGCGTGGCCGCCACCGGCGAACGCGAGCAGGAGTCCAGCCTGTACGACATCGACACGCATTTCGGCACGGTCGCGGACCTCGAGGAGGTGTTGACGGTCTTCGAGCGGACCGGCCCGCGGTGACCCGCTAGGTTGGTCAAGATACGTGGGCGCCGCCGCCATCACACTCGCGTGCAACCTAGGAATGGAGGGATCAGATTGAACAAGGGAATCTCCAACGGTCTCGACAACCACCAGCCGAGGAGGCGCGAAGGCGTTCTTGGTGCCCGCTTCGGTGGCACGGGGATCGCGCTGGCACTGTTGCTCGCCGCGTGTGCGACAGGCACCCCGAACAGCTCAACGCCCGGGTCCAGCGAACCCATCAAGATCGGGATCCTCGCCGACCTGACGGGTCCGTTCACCACCTACGGCACCAGCTTGGCGAACAGCGCCCAGTTGGCGGTCAAGGAGATCAACGCCAAGGGCGGGATTTCCGGCCGGCAGATCTCGGTGATCGTCGAGGACACCCAGACCGACGTGGCCGCCACGCTCGACAAGGCCAAGAAGCTGGTCCAGAGCGACAAGGTGGACCTGGTGATGGGTCCAATCGGCTCAGATGCCAACGACGCCGTCTTCAAGACGGTCGTCACGGACAACAGCAAGCTGCTCTTCTACACCGAGACATTCGAGGGTGGGAAGTGCAACGAGCTGTATTTCTCGTTCGGTGCTGTGCCAGCACAGCAGATCCGGCCCCTGATCCCGGTGCTCCAGGAGAAGTACGGCCCCAAGGCGATGTTGTTCGGAGCGGACTACGTGTGGCCGCGCCGCAGCTTCGAGATCGCCAAGCCGATCATCGCCGCCGGCGGTGGCACCGTGGTATCCGAGCTCTACCTGCCGCTCATCGCAGACGACTTCAGCGAGCTCGTCAAGACGGTTCGCGAGAAGCAGCCCGACTACATCTTCTCGCTCTATCCAGCCGTGTGGGGCTCGGCGCTCAAGGCGCTTGACGACGCCGATCTCCTCGACAACGTCGGGGTCGGCACCATCTTCCTCGGTGACCCCGACTTCGCAGGCATTGCGGCACTCGCCGAAGGTTCCTACACGGCGCTGCCGTTCTTCACGGCGGCGGACGCACCTGGAGTGAAGCCTTTCCTGGAGGCGTACGCGACGAGCTTCGGGGCGGGTCAGATCCCGTCGGGCGGGGAAGGAGTTGGCGCGTACGACGCCGTCTATCTCTACAAGATGGCAGTCGAGAAGGCGGGTTCGACCGACCCGAAGGCCGTGGCCGCGGCCCTCCCCGGCCTTTCCTTCGAGGGCCCCACGGGCTCGGTGAAGATCACGCCCTCGCACTACCTCCAGCAGACGATCAACCTCGTGCAGGCCCAGAACGGGAAGTACGTCCTCGTCGACAGCTTCCCGAACATGGATCCCGAGGAGGCTTGCACCCTCTAGGCGCTGACCTGGTGGAGACGGAGGCCCCTCCTCGACGTGTCACGGCGGCCGGACACGGATGAGGAGGGGCCGTTGGCGGCCGCCGGGTTTCGGGCTGGCGGGGTCACCAGCCACGCACCCGAGCAGGCGTCGTGTCGAGGTGCTGCTGCTGGTGGCGTTGATCGCCTTTCCTCTCGTCAGCGGCGATACGTTCCTCATCGATCGAGTCGGCCGGTACTTCCTGCTGGCAGCGTTCGCGGTATCGGTCGACCTCATCTGGGGTTACGGGGGACTGTTCACCTTCGGGCACGCCGCGTTCTTCGGCGGCGGTGGCTACATCGTGGGCATGCTCACGACGCACGAGGCAGCGTTCCTCCCGGTCCCGCTCTGGGCAGCCCTGCTCGCGGCGGTGTCGGCGGCGAGCCTGTTCGCCCTCGCTCTGTCGTACTTCGTGTTCTCAGGTCGAGGCGCCCTGCGGGGGGTCGAGTTCGCGGTGGTGACCCTGGCGGTGGCGGTCGTGGCCGAGCGCCTGACCAACGCGGGTGGGTCCGTGACCGGTGGCCAGAACGGGATCCTGATGAGCTCGACCCTCGGGATCCCGGGTGTGGTGTCCCTCCAACAGGGATACGGCTTCTACGCCCTCGCCGGCGTCCTCCTGCTGGCCACGTACCTCGGCGTACAACGATTCCTAGGCTCCCGCTCGGGGCTCATCCTTCGTGGCATCCGGGACAACGAGGACCGGATCGACCTTCTCGGCTATGACGTGCCGGCGGTCAAGCGCCGCGCGTTCGTCCTTTCGGCCGCCATCGCCGCGCTCGCGGGGGCGGTCTACTACGTGCACGAGGGCATCGTGTCGCCGGGCGCCGTCGGCGTCAGCGCTTCGACGCTGGTGTTGCTGTGGGTCGTGCTGGGGGGCCGGGGCACCCTCATCGGGCCCATCGTCGGCGCGATCCTGCTTCCCTACCTGACTGCCACGCTTTCGGGTTCTCTGCTGGACACCTGGCTGGTCGCGGTCGGGGTCATCTTGGTCGGGGTCATCCTCGTGCTGCCCTCCGGCATCTTCGGTTTCCTCAACCGGGAGCGGGGGACGTGAGCGTCCTCGCCATCGATGGCCTTACCAAGAGCTTTCGCGGCTTCATCGCGGTCCGCGACGTGTCGCTGGAGCTGAACTGCGGTGAGCTACGCGGCCTGATCGGCGCGAATGGAGCTGGGAAGAGCACGCTGCTCCACCTGATCTACGGTCGCCTGCAGGCCGACCACGGCAGCATCCGGTTCGGCGACACCGATGTGACCCGTCTGCAGGGTCGTGACCGTGCCCGACTCGGAATGGGGCTGGTGTTCCAGATGACAAGCGTCTTCGACGACCTCACCGTCGAGGAGAACCTGCTGCTGGGCGCGCATCCGAAGGTGCCGGGCGCCGACGGGTCCGTCGATAGGGACGAAGTCGAGAGGGTGCTGGAGCTCATCGACCTCGCCGATATCCGACGTCGACGAGCGCGACATCTCAGTCACGGCCAGCAGCGGTGGCTCGAGATCGGCATGGTGCTGTTGACCAAGCCGAAGCTGCTCCTCCTCGACGAGCCGACCTCCGGGATGACCCGCGCCGAGAGTCGCAGCACGGCGTCGCTGCTCCGCCAACTACAGGCTGCAGGGGCGGCCGAGGCGATGATCGTCGTCGAGCACAACATCGAGTTCATCCGGCTGGTCAGCGATCGGGTGACGGTGATGCATCGCGGTGAGGTGCTCGCCGACGGCACGGTGGACGAGGTACAGGCCAACCCGGAAGTACAGGCGTCGTACCTGGGCAGACGTCAGTGACCGCCGTGCTGAGCGTCAGCGGCCTGCACGCGGGCTACGGGCCGTCCATCGTGCTGCGCGACGTGTCCCTTGAGGTGTCGCCGGGGGAGGTGGCATGCCTGATGGGACGAAACGGGGCCGGCAAGACCACGCTCCTGAAGTCGCTCATGGGCGTCCTGCCGAAGACCGGCAGGGTTCACCTCGACGGGCGGGATATCACCGACTGGCAAGGTCACCGCATCAACGGCGCGGGCATGGTCTGGGTCCCCCAGGAAGATGCGGTGTTTCCCGGCCTGACCGTGAGAGAGCACCTCTTCATCGCGTTCGGCAAGCGCGGGGGCGAGGCCGCGCTGGCGGCTGCGGCGGAGCTCTTCCCGATCCTGGGAGACCGGGGGGACCAGGAGGCGCAGACCCTCTCCGGCGGCGAGCGGAAGATGCTCGGCATCGCTCAGGCGCTGCTCGTTCACCCGAAGCTCGTGCTCATGGACGAGCCGACCGAGGGCGTGGCGCCGGTCATCGTGGAACAGCTGCTGCCCGCAATCCGGGTATTGACAGAAACCGCGGCCGTGCTCCTGGTCGAGCAGAACATCGATACGGCCCTCGCCGTCGGTTCGCAAGCGTTCGTGCTGGAGCACGGCAGCATCGTCGAGTCCGGGGACATCAGCCGTCTCCACAGCGACGGCGTGCTCGAGCGGAGGCTTGCTCTATGACCGGAGGCGCCGCCGCGGGCTTCCTGCCGCCCGACTCGTTCAACGTCGTCGTCCTGATTGGGGTGTTCGTTCTGATCGCCCTCGGTCTTCACTTCACCTTCGGGCTGCTCAACGTGGTGAACCTTGCCCACGGCGAGTTCCTGCTGATCGGCGCGTACACCACCTTCCAGGTGCAAGAGACCACCGGCAACGTGCTGCTGGGCATCCTCCTGGCTCCGCTCGTGGCGGGGGCCGTCGGGATCCTGATCGAGCGCGGGATTCTCAGGTCGCTCTACGACCGCCCCCTCGACTCGCTGCTGGCCACGTTCGGGCTGGCGGTCATCATCCGCCAGGTCGTGCAGCTGATCTACTCCGCCAATCCCAGGACCGTGCAGGACGTCATCGGCGGCTCGATTGCGGTTGCCGGGTTCAACGTTCCCTGGTGGCGCCTGGTGGTGGTGGTGGTCACCGTGGGACTCGTTGCAGTGGTATCGGTGATCCTGGCGAGAACAAACTTTGGGCTTCACGCCCGGGCCACCGTGCGCAACCCCGCCCTCGCCGAGACCATGGGGATCAACGTCGGCTTGATGCGTGCGGCGCTGTTCGCCCTTGGATCGGCAATCGCCGGGCTCGCCGGCGCATTCCTGGCGCCCATCAACACGCTCGACCCACAGTTCGGACTGCTGTTCCTCGTGAACTCGTTCCTGGTGGTCATCCTCGGCGGCCAGGGCTCCCTGCGCGGCCTGGTCATCGCAGGCGCCCTCCTCGGGGGGACGCTGTCGATCCTTCAGTTCGTCATCTCGACGGTGTATGCCCAGATCATCGTGCTCGTCATGGCGATTCTTGCCGTACGCCTTCGCCCCGTCCTCGCCGCGAGGATCGCTGCGTATCGAGACCGACGTGCGCCCGCCCAGGGTTCGGGTCCCGGATCCGCTGGACAAGCCCTCACGGCAGAGGCTCCTCGGCACCCGTAGATCCACGAGGGACTCATCGTGGCGAGGGCGAAGCCAGACCGACCTCGCGTGGTTCAGTGCGGCCCGAGCCACGGGTACGCACGTACGTACCTTGCAGTTCGGCCGATGAGTGCGATTTGACCGTCCGCCACAAACTTCTCGGTCCCTGACCCATTACAGGACGCGGTCGGTGTAGCCTTGGCTCGCCGGCATGCGTCGGCCTCGGAACGGTTCTCACGCTCGACGCGGCGGGGCGTAGCGCAGCCTGGTAGCGCACATGCTTTGGGAGCATGAGGCCGTCGGTTCGAATCCGACCGCCCCGACCATCCCCCGTCGGGCCGCCGGGAAGGCAGCCGGGGTCTGTTTCGGTCACACCAGGGCGGCGAGGAGGCTCGTAGGGGTAGCCGAGATCGCCGGGAACCGCCCGTCGAACACCGGCGTCTCTGGCCCGACGCCGGGCGGGAGCTGGCAGGCTGATGGAACCGTCCGGCGTCTCCTTTTCCTCTTCGCTTCCCTTCTCCGTGGTGCGCCGCGCGCTGGTCCTGGCATCGATCGCCGTCGTGGCGGCCTGCCAGACCCCGGCGGCGACGACGAACCCCGGGGGCTCGACGGGAGCGAGCGTGCCGCCGCCCACCGCGGGCCCGGCAACGCAGGCCCCGAGCGAGAGCCCGCCGGGCCTCTTCCACCTCGTCGGCACCGAGCCGGTCATTCCGCGAACGACCTTCGCCGACCGCGGCGCCGTCCTCCCGGGCGCCGTCGTGGCCGGGGCCGACGGCACGTATCACGCCTGGGTCATCGCCTTCGCCGATACGCCGGGCACGCAGGAGGTCCACTACCTGACCTCGACCGACGGCGTGGCCTGGACGGAGACCCCCGACGCCTCCCTCGCGGCGCTGTCCGACGGCTTCGGGAACCCCGGCGCGATGCCGACCAGCGTCCTGGAGGACGGTGACGGCTGGGTCATGTACCTCGTCGGGACGCTCGCCAGCGAACAGCAGGGCTGGGACATCTGGCGAGCCACGGCGCCCGCTCCTACCGGACCCTGGACGCGCAGCGCCGAGCCGGTCCTCCGGCGGGGCGAGGCGGGATCGTGGGACGCGGGCGGTCTCGATTTCCCGGCCGTCATCCCGGCCGCAACCGGCTACGCGATGTTCTACTCGGGCATCGAGTCGGCGAACACGACCGGCGGCCCAATCGGCAAGGCCACGTCCGAGGACGGGATCACCTGGACCAAGGGCGAGGGGCCGGTGATCGAGCCGGGGCTCTGCGGCGACTTCGATGCGCGGGCCATCCACCAGCCGCGGGTCATCGCGACGTCCGACAACATCGTCATGGCCTACGCCGGCTACGCCGAGCCGATCGACTCGCGAGCGGTGGTCGGGTACGCCGACAGCCTCGACGAGGGCGACACTTGGGGCTGCGAGTGGCCCTGGCCCGGACTCGACACCGCGGGCCTGCCGGACGGCGCCGTGCACACCGTCGCGGCGTTCCAGCGCGGCGAGCGGGTGGCCCTCCTGGTGGAGTGGCTGTCGAACGACGGCACCGACATCTGGCTCGCGGACCTCGGGCTCACCGGCCCGTAGAACATCGCGCCGTCGCGGCGCACACCATCGAGGGGCGTCAGCTCGCAGGCGGGCGCCCCTCGATCAACCTCTCGCCAGGTCCTCGAGCACGGGCGCCATCCGCCGCGCGGCGCGTCCGCGGTGGGAGATGGCGTCCTTCTCGGCCGCCGCGTACTCGCCGAACGTCCGGGCGCCGGGACGCTCCCGTGCCGGCTCGAACAGCGGGTCGTAGCCGAAGCCGCCACGCCCGCGTGGCTCGAAGGCGACCCGGCCGCGGGACGTGCCGCGGCGCTCGATGATCCGAAGACCGCCCGGCGCGGCGCCGTCGGGGAGCGCGAGGGCCAGGACGCACACGTAGCGCGCGCCGCGCTTCCCGGCGGGCACCTCGGCGAGCTCCCGGAGGAGCTTGGCGTTGTTCTCGTCGTCGGTCGCTGCCGGGCCGGCGTAGCGGCGAGTCCGGACGCCCGGCGCGCCGCCGAGCGCGTCGACCTCGATCCCGGAATCGTCGGCGAGCGCCGGCAGGCCCGTGGCCCGGGCCGCGAAGCGAGCCTTGATACGGGCGTTCGTCTCGAAGGTCAGGCCGTCCTCGACCGGCTCGCCGGGAACCCCGAGCTCGTCGAGGGAGACGAGATCCACGCCCCCGAGGCGGAGCAGCGAGCGTAGCTCGCGGAGCTTGTGCTCGGAGCGCGTCGCGACGACGACGCGGGGTCGCGCGGCGTCGCTGGCGCGATTCAGCGCTTGACCGAGGCGAGGGCCGTCGCCTGCGCCTCGAACAGCCGCGCCAGCCCCGTGTCCGCGAGGTCGAGGAGCGACTCGACCCGCCCGCGGTCGAACGGCAGCCCCTCGGCGGTCCCCTGGAGCTCGATGTAGGTCCCGGCATCGGTCCCGACGACGTTCATGTCGACCTCCGCCGTCGAGTCCTCCGAGTAGTCGAGGTCGAGCATCGGCAGGCCATGGACCATGCCGACCGAGACGCCCGCGACCTTGCCGGTCAGGACGCGCTCGTAGCCGGCCTTCATCAGCGCGGCCGCGAGGGCCACGTAGCCACCCGTGATCGACGCGCAGCGAGTCCCGCCGTCGGCCTGGAGCACGTCGCAGTCGATCGTCACCGTCCGCTCGCCGAGCTTCGTCGTGTCGACGATGCCGCGAAGCGAGCGCCCGATCAGGCGCTGGATCTCGTGGGTCCGGCCGCCGAGCTTGCCCTTCACGGCCTCACGCTCGGATCGCTCCGCGGTCGCCCGCGGGAGCATCGAGTACTCGGCGGTCACCCAGCCGGTGCCCTTGCCCCGGAGGTGCGGCGGCACCCGGTCGCCGATCGTGGCGGCACACAGGACCTCCGTGTCGCCCTGTCGGATCCGGCATGAGCCCTCGGCCCATTTCAGGACGTTCATGGTGATCGTGACGGGCCGGAGGTCGGCGGGCCGCCGGCCGTCGGCGCGGACCGAAGGCGGTCGATTCCCGAGTGTCATTGGGCTCCCTCTGCTCGTTCGGCCACCTTGGCAGCATCCCACAGTTCGTCGAGCGTCTCGAAATCGAGGTCGCGGATGGCGACGCCCCGCTCGGCGACGAGGGTCTCGACTCGTCGGAACCGCCGGCGGAACTTGTCGTTGGCGGCGCGCAGGGCGCCCTCGGTCTCGATGCCGAGCTTCCGCCCGACGTTCGCGACCACGAGGAGGAGGTCGCCGAACTCCTCCTGTCGTTCGGCGGCGTTGGTGGCGCGGGCGAGCTCGCCCAGCTCCTCGGCGACCTTGTCGAGGACGCCGTCGATGTCCGGCCAGTCGTAGCCGAGCGCCGCCGCTCGCTCCTGCATCTCCTGGCTCGCGGCGAGGGCCGGCATGGAGGCGCTGATGCCGTCGAGGGCGCTGCGAGGCGCCGGCGGCTGGCCCGACTCGTCGCTTGCCGCGGAGGCCGCCTCGGCGCGCTCATCGGCCTTGATCCGCTCCCACTGGCGGTTCACGTCCGCAGCGGTCCTCGCGACCGCGTCGCCGAAGACGTGGGGGTGGCGCCGGACGATCTTGCGGGCGATCGATGCCTGGACGTCGGCGAGGTCGAAGACGCCGGCCTCGGCCGCGAGCTGGGCATGGAGGACGACCTGGAGGAGCAGGTCGCCGAGCTCCTCGGCCAGGGCCGGCGTGGCCCCCTGGCCCAGCGCGTCGTAGACCTCGTAGGTCTCCTCGAGGAGGTGCTTCCGGAGCGACTCGTGGGTCTGCTCGCGGTCCCACGGGCAGCCGTCGGGCTGGCGCAGGCGGTGGCTGATGAAGGGCATGGCCCACGGGCCCGCGGCCGCCAGCTCCGGCGCGATCGGCCCGATGTAGAGCGGGCCGGCGAGGTCCGCCTCGCCGAGCTCGGCGATGGTCGTCGTGGCAGCGCCGCCGCGCCGCCCGAGCGAGGCGACGGCCGAGGATCCCGGGTAGAGGCGGCCGAGCAGCGCGATCGGATCGCGTCCGGCGGCTCCGTGGCGTCCCGGGAGGGCTTCGGCGGCCGCCGTGGACGCGCCGCCCAGGATCGCGAGCGGCACGACGAGGAGCGGCCGCGACGGCTCGATCGGGGTCGCGATCAGGCGCTCCGCGGCCACGACCTGGATGCCCGCGGCAAGATCGAGGCCGTGGTCTCGAACCGCCTCGTCGACGAGGGCGTCGAGCATCTGGCTAGCCCGTCGGGGACGTCCCGAGGGTGTACTCGATGTCGGCCTTCTCCTTCTCGCGCGTGTACCAGTACGAGAAGCCGCTGCTCTCCACGATCTCGAGCTGGTCCTCGGTCAGCTCGCGGGTCTCCTCGGCCAGGATCCGGAGCAGGTAGGAGCCGTCACCGGCCACCTCGACGACATCGGACGTTGCCCCGATCGCGGTGGCGAAGACCGCCGCGTCGAGGAGGTCTGCCAGCTCGCCACGGGTGATCCAGCCGATGTCGCCGCCGTCCTCGACGCCCTCGCCCTCGCTGTTGTCGCGGGCGAGCTGCTTGAACGTCGCGTCGTCCGTGATCTTGGCCTTGAGACCCTCGAGCCAGCCCTCTTCGTCCGCGGTGCGACGCATGATCTGGATGACGAACCAGGCGTCCTGGGCCTTGATTGGCGCGAGGATCGTGCCGGCGGGATCGGTGTTGGTGATGATCGCGTTCTTGAGGGCCGCGTCGATCGTCGAGGACGGGTAGTACCAGGGCTGCTTGCCACCGTTGGTCTTGCCGCTGGCCTCGTCCGAGTCGCTGCGAGCGAGCTCGTCGAACTTCGTGGGGGTCCCCTTGAGGATGCTGTAGGTCCGGTCGGCGTCGGCCTTGGCCGCGACCCAGGCGGGATCGGTGTCCGGCAGCTTCGACGCGTTGGTCATGTCGTCCCTTGGCGCGAACGCGATCCACCGGACCTTCGTCCCGGGCTCGATCTCGGCCGAGGAAGTGTTCGGCTCCGGGAGCCGGATCTGGAGGACGTGGCGCTGCGGGCCGGCCTTCGACAGGTCGGCGACGACCTGCTCGGAGAGCTTCGTGCGCAGCACGTCGCCGCGAACCGCGACCCGATAGTCGGCGAGGAGGATGCCGGCCTCGTCCATGGCGAGCTGGAAGTCGGGGTCGACGAACTCCGGGTCGAGCTCCGTATAGCGCCCGATCCGGTACGTCCCGTCCTTGCCTTCCACGATCCCCGTCGGCTCGTTGATCGACGCCGCGAAGATCGCATCCATGAAGGCCTCGTCGTAACCGCTGTCCTTGGACAGCCAGCCGAGGTCGCCCGACTGCGCGGCCGAGGCGGAGTCGGAGGCGGTCTTCGCGACGTCCTCCCACAGCTCGCCGTCAGCCAGCCGCCGCAGGGCCCGCTGGGCTCGACCGAGGGCCGCGCGCTGCTGCTCCGCGCTGGCCTCGCCGGTGTCGGGGTCGACGGCCGGCTGGATCTCGATCATCCAGGTGTGCCGCTGCTCGGAGGTCGTGCTCTCCTCCAGCAGCTGGGCGTCGATGTCCGATTCGGCGATCTGGATGCCCTTTTCGGTGCCGAGCTTGGTCATCAGGGCGACGTCGACGAGGCGCTCCAGCGTGAGGTTCGGGAGCTGCTCGCGGCGCTGGGTCAGGAACGAGATCTGCTGGGCGCCGTCGTCGCGACTGATCCGGCCCTTGGCCATGAGCGTCTGGATCCGGCTCTCGACGTAGTCGAGGCGGAAGCTCTCGATCTTGAGCCGGGCCCGGAGGTCGTCCTTGGTGATGACCTGGCCGTTGACCTCGGCCGCCGAGCCGTAGTGGTCGTCGTACCAGCTCCAGGCGGCATAGCCGACGAGGATGAGGACCGAGAGCCCGATCGCGAGGAAGAAGCCGAGGTTGATGAGGTTGTTCCGGCGGTCACCGGAATCCCAGCCGGCGCGGCCGCGGCGCCGCGCAACGGGTCTGGCTCGGAGCGTCATGCGGTGAGGTGTTCCTGCTGTGGACGGGGCGCGCCGATCACGCCTGGCGCGGGGGCGGGGGCGAATGGTACCGCAAGGTCAGCCGAGGGCCGGCAGCACCACCTGGTCGACGAAGCGTTCGGACGCGTGGCCATCGGCGACCTCGAAGGACTCGGCCTTGAAGGCCAGGACCCGTTCGAGGTCGAACGTGCCCGCGCGGAGGTAGGCCGCGACCGCTTCCGTCGTCTCGAAGACGGGGCCCGGCACCCCGGTCCGGTAGTCCCAGTAGAAGCCCCGCTCGTCGAGGTAGTCGTCGTGGTCGGGGGCGAAAAAGATCATCGGCCGCTCGAGAAGCGAGAACTCGAAGATCGCGCTGGAGTAGTCCGTGATCAGAGCGTCGCTGACGAGCATCAGCTCGTGGATGTCGGGATGGTCGGAGACGTCGATCGCGAAGGACCGGAGGTCGTCGGGGATCGGCGTCGCCTTGCGGACGAAGGGGTGGAGCCGGAGCAGGAGGACGTGGTCGCTGCCCAGCGCGTCACGCATCGCCCGCACGTCGAGGTTCTCCGGCGTCCGCGCACGGCGGACGGTCTCGCCGCGGAACGTTGGCGCGTACAGGATTGCCTTCTTGCCTGCCGGAAGGGCGTATTTCGCCCGGACCTCGGCCTCGATGCGCGGGATCTTCTCGGCGCCGAACAGCACATCCGTCCGAGGCATGCCGAGGTCGGTTCGGAACTTCTCTATCGGCTGGCGGAACGCGTCGGCGTAGTAGACCGCCGCGCTCTTCGAGGCCATGAGGCAGACGTCGTAGTTCGAGTGGATCGCGACCTGCGAGACCAGCTCCTCGTCCGCGCCGAACGCCTTGTCCAGGACGCTCCAGCCGATCTTCTTGAACGCGCCCGACGCATGCCACGTCTGGACGACGGTCGTCCCCGCGCGCGGCTTGATCACGTACAACGGAAAGAAGTAGTCGTCGACGATGAAGACCCGAGCGGTGGCGATGTTGAAGCCGGCCTGGGCCAGCCGCACGAAGGTGGCGAGCCAGCTGCGCCACGTGCGGCCCGTCCGATGCGCGAGGATCCGATACGGGATCGGGGGTTCGCGCCGGTCCAGCTCATCGCGGATGAAGGCAAGGTTGCCGCTGATCTGGTTCGAGTGGGAGGCCGCGAGGACGACCCGGCTCCGGACCGGCAGGAGCCGGCCGATGGCGAAGCCGATCCGTACGAACAGCTTCCGGATGGGCACGATCCGGCGCCCACGCGGGGGTCTGACCCGGCGTTTGGGTTCGGTCGGGAGCGATTCGGCGGCGCCGGCGGGCGCGGTGTTGGCCGGCTCGAGGGTGTCGGGTTGGATGCTCGCCTCCGGGGCTGGATTCGACGGCGGATGATACCGGCTAGGGCCGGTACGCTTAGGATCGACCGCGCCGCGAGGCCGGCACCGGCACCACGTGGAGGCACGGATGTCTATCGGCATGGTGGTTCTCGCAGGCGGCATCGGCCGGCGAATCGGCCGGCCGTTTCCGAAGCAGTTCCTCCTGCTCGGCGGCAAGCCGCTGATCGTCCACGTGCTGGAGAAGGCCCGGGCCATCCCCGAGATCGACCGGGTCGTGATCACCTGCCCCGAGGCGCACCTCGCCGAAACGCGCCAGCTCCTCAAGAACCATCGCTTCGGCGCGGACAGGTTCGATTGCATCGTCGGCGGCGAGACCCGCCAGGAGTCCGTCTACAACGGTCTCGTGGCGCTCGAGGGGGTCGACTCGGTGATCCTCCACGAGGCAGTCCGGCCGCTCGTCACGGTCGAGGAGTTCCAGGCCCTGATCGACGATCCGGACGCGAACGCGACCTACGGCGCGCCGATCTCGTTCACGGTCCTGCGGGGCCGCGACTACGTCGAGGGGATCCTCGCCCGCGAGGAGCTGATCAACGTCCAGCTTCCGCAGAAGTTCGATCGTGCACAGCTCCTGGAGGGGCACCAGAAGGCTCGCGCGGACGGCTCGCAGTTCACCGACGATGCGAGCCTGTTCCTCCATCACACGGGCGGCAAGGTCCGGATCCTGCCGGGCAACGACCGGAACGTGAAGATCACCGTCCCGACCGACATCGTCGTCGCGGAGGGCCTCTACGCCGACTTCATCGGGCGCGGTTCCTGACGCGTGGGCAGGACCGCGGTCGTCACGGGAGCGAGCCAGGGCATCGGCCGCGCCACGGCCGTCAAGCTGAGCCGGGACCCCTCGATCGAGACCGTCGTGCTCATCGCCCGAAGCGAGGCCGGGCTGGCGGACACGGCCTCGGCCTGCGAGGGCGGCACCGCGACGATCGTCCCGATGGCCTTCGACCTGGGGCAGCTCGACGGCATCCCCGAGCTGGTCGCAGGGATCCATGACCGCCACGGCTCGATCGACGTCCTGCTGAACATCGCCGGCTACGCCGAGCCGAAGTCGCTGCTCGACACCACAGCCGACAATCTCGTCACGACGTTCACGGTCAACGTCTTCGCGATGCTGCTGCTGACGCGCGAGGTGGTCCGGTACATGCAGGGCCGCCCGACCAAGATCGTGAACATCGCCTCGACGGCCGGGATCACTGCCCGGCCCGGCTGGGTCGCGTACGCGTCGTCGAAGGCCGCGGTGGTCTCGCTCTCGCAGACGCTGGCGGAGGAGCTCGCCGGCAGCGGGGTCAAGATCTACACGATCTCCCCCGGCCGGACCGCGACGGAGCTGCGCCGGAAGCTGGCGCCGGAGGAGGATCCCAGCACGATCATGCAGCCGGACGCGGTCGCGGACGTGATCGCGATGCTCGTGAGCGAGGGGGAGCGCACGCTCGACGGCCAGAACATCATCGTCCGTCAGCAGATCTGAGGCGCCCGTGCACCTGGCGCGGCACTTGCGAGGCCGATGACCCGTCTCGAACACGCGCTCTCGGCGACGCTCCTGCGCATCCTCGGCTTCGTCTTCGATCTCCTGCCGATCCGCCGGCGCGTCGTCCTCGCGACCGCCCGTGTCGCGCACCTCGAGGGCAACCTGGCGGCCATCGCCGCCGAGATCCGCCGAACGCGGCCGCGAACCCGGCTCGTGACCCTGCTGGAGCCCTACAGCTACGGGCTGCCGGGCAAGCTGGCCTACCTGGGACGGGTCATCCGGGGCACCTACTTCCTGCGGACGTCCTCGCTCTTCGTCGTGGACAACGCCTACCTTCCCGTGCACGTCGCGCCGCATCGGACCGGGACGACCGTGGTCCAGGTCTGGCACGGCGTCGGGGCGCTCAAGCGGTTCGGGGCCGACACGGCTGGTGGTCTCGCCGAGCCGGAGCGGACCTTCCTCCACCGGCACTACGACTACGTGGTGAGCGCGGGCGAGGCGTCGCGCGGCCCCTACGCCGCCGCCCTTCGCACGCCCGTGGAGCGGGTGCTTCCGCTCGGGGCGCCTCGGACCGACTTCTTCTTCGACGAAGCGGCGCTGACCGCCGCGCGGGAGCGGGTCCTCGCGACGTATCCCGCCCTTCGCCGCGGCCGGGTCGTGCTCTACGCGCCGACCTTCCGCGGCCGCGGCCGGGCGAAGCGGGGGGCCCCCGGCTTCGATGCGGCCGCGCTGCGACGCGATCTGCCGCCGGACCACGTGCTGGCGCTCAAGACGCACCCCAACCTCGATCCGGCGCAGGAGGCCACCGGCGGCTTCGACGTCGTCATCGAGCCCACGCACGAGATCAACGAGGTCCTCGCGGCGACTGACGTCCTGGTCACCGACTGGTCGACGTCGATCTACGAGTGGGCGCTCCTCCGCCGGCCCCTCGTCCTCCTGGTCGGCGACATGGCCGACTACGAACGGGACCCAGGGCTGTACCTCGACCCGCGGACGGACCTCATCGGCGAGCAGGTGAGCGACCCGGCGGACCTCCCCAACGCGATCGCGCGGGCCACGGTCGACGAGGCGGCGTGGGCGGCCTTCGTGGCTGCCCGGATCGAGGCCTCCGACGGGGCCGCCAGCGCTCGGTTCGTCGAGCGGTTCCTGCCGGTGTGAGCGGCGATCCGGGTGCTCCCGTGGTGCCGGCCGCCGGAGCCGCAGGCCGCCCGCGCTTCTCGATCGTCTCGGCGGTCTACAACGTGGAGCGGTATCTGCCGGAGTTCATCGCGTCGATCGAGCGGCAGGACGTGGCGGCTGACGAGCTCGAGGTCATCGCGGTCGACGACGGCTCGACGGACGGATCGCTCGACCTCCTGCGCGCCTGGGCCGCGCGCAGCTCCGGGAGGGTCCGCGTCTACGCCAAGCCGAACGGCGGTCAGGCGTCCGCGCGCAACCTCGGCCTGGGCCATGCGACCGGCGAGTGGGTGACGTTCCCGGACCCCGATGACCTCCTCGATCCCGACTACCTGGGCGCGGCCGAGCGGTTCGCCCGGGCGAACCCCGACGTCGAGCTGCTGAGCGGGCTGCCGGTGATCCTCGACGAGCTTGCCGGCTCCAAGCGTCGCCACCACCCGCGCCAATGGCAGTACGACGGTGGAGATCGATCTGTCGATCTGACCGATGAGCCGAACGTGTTCCTTGGGGTCTCCTCGGGCAGCTTCTTCCGGCTGGATCGGATCCGGGCCGCCAACCTCGCGTTCGACACGCGGATCAAGCCGAACTTCGAGGACGGGCACTTCGCCGCTCGATACCTCCTGGACCTGCCACGCCCCCGGATCGGGCTCGTCCGCGGCTCGGTGTACCTGTACCGCAAGCGGGCCGGCGGCGACTCGACGATGCAAGGCAGCATGGGCCACCCCGGTCGCTACTCCGACGTGCTCGAGCTCGGCTACCTCGATCTCATCGAGCGGGGCCGGCAGCCGGGTGGCTCGGTTTCCGCCTGGATCCAGCAGCTCATCGTGTACGAGCTGTCGTGGTACCTCTCGGGGGACCAGCGGATCAGCACGACCGTTCGGGTCCCGCCCGAGCTGGCCCCGCGATTCCACGAGCTGCTCGATCGGCTGCTGCGGGAGCTCGATCCGGCGATCGTCGCCCGGCACCGGGGCCGCGCCCTCGACCCGGTCTGGGTCGACCTGCTGGCACACGCCGCGCGCGGCAGGGACTGGCATTCAACGGACATCGTCCGCTCCCGGCGCGATCGAACGATGGGCCTCCGGCGGTATCACTACCGGTACGTGGGCCGGCCGCCGCGGGAGGTCTTCCGGGCGGGCGGCCAGACGATCCGGCCGGCGTTCGAGAAGACGATGGTCCACCGCTACTTCGAGCGGGACTTCCTGTGGGAACGGCTGCTGTGGCTGCCGGACACTGAAGATCTGGAGATCGCGCTCGATGACCGGCCGATGCCCGAGGCTGCCTCGCGCTCGGGACCATCGGCGACCGAGCGGCAGGCTGGCCCGGCGACCCAGGATCGCCTCCTGGTCCTGCGCCGCCGGGGCCGGGACGCGCTCGGCCGCCGGATCGCGCGGCGCGCGCGTCGTGTTCCGCGACTGCTCGCATCGCTGGCGGCACGGTTCGCCGCGCGGAGCTGGCCGTACCGCGGCCGCTTCCGTGACGCCTGGGCGCTCATGGATCGCATCCACGACGCCGATGACAACGGCGAGCGGCTGTTCGAGCACCTCCGCGCCACCAGACCGGACATCAACGCGTGGTTCGTGCTGGAGCGGGGGACCCCGGACTGGGAGCGCCTCGTGGCCCGGGGGGAGCGGCGGCTCGTCGCACACGGGTCCTGGACCTGGCGAATGCTGCTGCAGAACGCCGCGTGGGCCTTGACGTCGCACCTCGGCACGGCCATCGCGCGCCGTCCCGAAGGCGACTGGCGACTGGGATTCCTCCAGCACGGCGTGACCAAGGACGACCTCTCTCGATGGTTGAATCGAACGGAGCTCGACCTGTTCGTTGTGAGCACCGACGCAGAGCTTGCGTCCGTGGCCGGCGACGGGACGGCATACCGGTTCACCACCAAGGAGACCCGCCTGACGGGTCTGCCGCGCTTCGACCGCCTCCTCGCCAAGGGCCGCGCGGTGCCGCCCGACGGACGCGACCTGGTGATCGTCGCCCCCACGTGGCGCCAGTGGCTCACCGTGCCGCTGGCCTCCGGAGAGCAGCGCCGGGCGGTCGATCCGGCGATCTGGGAGTCCGACTTCATCACGAGCTGGATGGCCTTGCTGCGCTCCCCTTCGATCGCCGACGCCGTGGCTCGCCGGGGTTGGCGGATCGGGTTCATGCCCCACCCGAACTTCCAATCGCTGCACGATGAGTTGGAGCTGCCGGCGCACGTCGAGCTCCTGTCGTTCGCCGGTGGCGACGTCCAGGACCTCTACGTCCGCTGCGCGCTCCTCGTGACGGACTATTCCTCGGTGGCCTTCAACATCGCCTACATCGACAGGCCGACCGTGTACTTCCAGTTCGATCGAGACGCGATGCTGGGTGGGCTTCACGTCGGACGGAGGGGCTATTTCGACTACCGGCGCGACGGATTCGGCCCGGTGGTGGAGGACCTGCAGGCGGCCGAAGCGGCGATCCTGGCAGCGATCGAGCATGGACCTCGCCCCACCCCTGCCTACCAGGAACGGATCGACGCGACATTTCCCGTCCGAGATGGCCAGGCGTGTGCGCGCGTGGTCGCCGCGGTCGAGGAGCTGAGCCGGCCCTGGGCCGGGCTCCACGCCCTGGATGAACGTTCGTGACGGACGTCCCTCGATATCATTGGGCGCCACCGTTGCCTTGGAGGCGCGCGGACGGTCGAAGCGGTCGGCGGGGGCCAGGAGCAGCACGTCGAGGAGGGTCCGACCCATGGCCTACCGCCCGTGGCGCGGGTGAAGCCGCCGGCCACGCTCAGGCTGACGTGCCCCCCGCTGCAACCAACCGGAGGTAGCGCTCGATGAGCGCGCGTCGCGGCCCCGGCAGGCCAGGCCGATCGAGGTCCGCTTCCATCCCGAACCGGATCCGGAGGCTGGCTCGGCTCCTCGTGACCTTTGCGAGCCCGATCCGGGCCGCGCTGATCGCCGTGGTCGCGGCCGGCCTCCTGGCGGCGACGGCCGTCGACCATCTCCTCGTCCAGGTCGTTGGGGTCGCCGCCGCGACCCTTGCCGTGGTGACGTTGCTGGCACTCCTGAATCGCCGCCTGGAAGGCGTCAGGGCCGGGCAGCCGCTGATCGCGGGGCACGCCGGTCCCGCCGCGCCTCCAGCGCCGCGCCCGTCGGCCATCGGTCGATCACCCGCGATCGTCAGCGTAGTGATCCCGGGAAAGAACGAGGCGGCGTACGCCCGCGACTGCATCCGGAGCCTCAAGCGGCAAACCCTGGCCAACTTCGAGGCCATCCTGGTCGACGACGGCTCGACCGACTCGACGCTCGACGTGGTCCTCGATGAGATCGGCAACGATCCTCGCTTCAAGGTCGTCCGCACGGCCCAGTCCGTGGGCATCGGGCTCGCGCGCAACATGGGCACCGCCCACGCGTCCGGCAGGTACGTCACCTTCCTGGACCTGGACGACTTCCTCGCCCCGGATTCGCTGGCAGCCCGTGTCGAGGTCGCCGAGCGGTTCAGCGACCTTCCATGGGTCGCAGGCTCCTACTGCTGGCACGAGACCGTGGATGTCGAGCGCACGCCGGAGGACTGGGTGGTCCCACGTGGGAGCGCGAGGGAGACCTTCTCGTGGCTGAGCCACATCGAGGACGCCACGTTCATCGCCTCCGCGCCGATCGTGCGCCGAGACGTGTTCCTGGCCGTCGGTGGATTCGACGACGCGCCGACCGCGGAGGACCAGATCCTCTGGTTCAAGCTCTTCCGCTGGGGCTTCACGCTGGCCGGCACGGAGAGCGTGGGCGTCGCCTACCGCCGCAAGCCGACATCGCATGCCGTCGCGACGGCCCTTGCCATGCGGGCCACGATCACGAAGCTCCTCGAGGATCGCAACGCACCCGCCGCGGCCCCGGCGGGCGAGCATGGGCCGTACTTCTACGCCGAGGACCTCGGCAACTATCGGTCGGCTGTTGGCTTCACGCGCCGGACGGCCGCGGCGCTGGGGATGGCCCTCGCCGACGGGAGCTCGGAGGCCGCGATCCAGCGGCTCGTTGCGGACCTCGAGACGGTGCCCTACCCGCTCGTTGGCTGGGCGGTGGATCTCCGGCAGCTCGCGCTGGGCGGGTCCCGGCGCGTCACGCGTCCCCGTGGGGAGCGCGCCATGGAGGGGCCGGTCGTCCGCGAGGTCGAGCGTCGGGTGGGGCCGTTGATCGAGGATGCCCGCCGCCGAGCCGGCCAGTGGCTGGATGCTACTGAGCGGCCCGGCCTGCCGCACCGCGGCATCGCCCGTCCGGTCAGGCAGCCACGGCTCCTGGAGGTGACGCCGCAGTCGCTGGAGTCGCTGACTCGCGGTGGCAGGCCCTTCCTGATGCTGCCGTCGTCCGCCTATCACACGGACGAGCTGATCGATCTTGCCGAGGAGCTCCGGTCGCGCGGCTTCATGCCCATCGCGATGCTCAATGAGCGGCGCTGGGCCACGACCGGGAGCGCGCTGGCGCGAGTCGACGTACCCGCGGCGAAGGCGCTCCCCGCCGGGGCGTGGCTCGACGGGTTCGATGCCCTTCTCACGTTCAACGACTGGGGCGAGTACTACGGCGACTACGTGCAATACGTCGCGGGGACCTCGACCATCTCCTTCGCGAAGGTCGAAGGCGTCCAGGACTGGCTGGACCACGACACCGGACGCGTCAGAAACGCCTACCTGAGCGCCAAGGTCGTCCTCTGCCAGGGCGAGAACGACGTCCGCGCCCTTGAAGGGCGCCGCGGTCGCCTCGAGGTCATCGGCAGCGACCGACTGGAGGCCATCTGGACCGGTCCGCTGCCGGCCGATCGGGATCCCCGGGTCGTCGGCAACGTGAACTTCACCTACGGCGTACAGAGCGAGCACCGCGATCTCTGGGTGGAAACCCTCCGGGACGCGTGCCGGCGCGCGAACGTGCCGCTGGACCTGTCATTGCATCCCTCCGAGTCCGCGAAGTTTCCCGGCCTGGCGGCAGCCGAGCCGATTCGGCATCTCATGACAACCGACTCGATCCTCGTCTCGCGGTTCTCCACTGTCCTCTTCGAGGGCATGGCCCGCGGCTGCTCGGTGATCTACTACAACCCTCACGGCGAACAGGTGCCAACCTTCCACCACCCGGAAGGGGCGTTCGACATCGCGGAGGATCCCCAGACGCTCTTCCACCACATCGAGTCGGCCCGGGCGCGGACACGATCGCAGGCCAAGGAGCGAGCGGCAGCCTTCTTCGAGCGCCAGGTCTCGATGATCCCCGGCACCTCGGTCGCCACGCGGACGGCCGACACCATCGAACGATCCCTCGCGGCCCCGGTGCCATCGGTCGAAGGGTCCGCGACAACGGAAAGCGAACCATTGGTCCGCAGCTCATGACGATCGCCCGGCGGCGTCCGGTCCGGGGCCGCTCGTGAAATCGCTCCGAACGTCCGTGATCGTGCGCTGCTTCAACGAGGAACGCCACATCGGGCGGCTCCTCAGCGGCCTGGCTCGCCAGACGCAGCCGCCGGACCAGATCGTGATCGTCGATTCCGGCTCCACCGATGCGACGGTCGCGATCGCGCGGCGCTTTCCGGTCGAGGTCCACACAATCGAGCCCGAGGAGTTCTCCTTCGGGCGGTCGTTGAACATCGGCTGCCGGGCAGCGAACGGCGACATCCTCGTGTTCGCCAGCGCCCACGTCCATCCCGTGTACGACACCTGGCTCGCGGAGCTCACGGCTCCGTTCTCTGACCCCGAGGTGGCGCTGACCTACGGGCGCCAGGAAGGAAACGAGCGCACCAAGTACTCGGAGCAGCGGGTCATGGCGCGGTGGTTTCCGGCGACGTCGACGGCGCGTCAGGACCATCCCTTTGCCAACAACGCGAACGCCGCCGTCCGACGATCCGTTTGGCAGAATCAGCCGTACGACGAGGACCTCACCGGGCTGGAGGACCTGGATTGGGCGAAGAAGGCGCTCGAGGCGGGCCATGCCATCGCCTATGTCGCCACGGCCCCGGTCGTGCATGCCCACGAGGAGACCTGGGGCGGGGTCGTCAATCGGTACCGGCGTGAGGCGATCGCCCACAAGCGGATCTACCACGAGCATGCGATGAGCGCATTCGAAGCGATCCGCCTGGCCATCGCCAACATCGCAAGCGACTATGTCCACGCTGGCCGGGATCGGGTGCTCCTCGAGAACCTGGGTTCGATCCCGGCGTTCCGGATCGCCCAGTTCTACGGCACGTATCGCGGCTTCCGACAGCGCGGCGAAGGTTCGGCGGCCCTCCGGAGCCGGTTCTACTACCCCCATGGATGGCGCCGGCCGGTCAGGCAGGAAGTGCCCCCCAACGCGAATCCCATCCGCTACGACGACCGCGAGCAGAAGGAGCCCAGTGCCCGAGCCGATTGACATCTCCGTCCGACTGCGCGAGGGCATGCCGATCTGGCCCGGCTCGGACGGATTCGCGATCCGGCGGGCGCTGGCCATTGCCAATGGCGACGCCGCCAACGTGAGCACCCTCGAGATGGACGTCCATTGCGGCACGCACGTCGAGTCGCCACTCCACTTCTTGGCCGACGGGTCCGCCCTCGACACCTTCCCGCTTGAGATCTTCGTCGGACCCGCGCACGTCCTGCACCTGCCGGACGTCGACTCGATCGGTCCGCGGGAGCTCGAGGCCGTGCCGCCGGGCACGACGCGCATCCTCCTGCGGACACGGAACTCGGGGGCCTGGGCGGCCCAGCCGGCGTTCGACCGGGACTACGTTGCCCTCACGCCCGAGGGGGCGGCGTGGATCGCGGACCGCCGGCTCCGGCTCGTCGGGACCGACCACCTTTCCATCCAGCGGTGGGAGGACGACGGGGAGACCCACCGGATCCTCATGCGGGCCGGGGTCGCGATCCTCGAGGGCCTGGACCTGAGCGCGGTCGCGGCCGGGGACTACCGGCTGACCTGCCTGCCGCTCCGCCTCGACGGCGCGGAGGCGTCACCGGTGCGCGCGATCCTCGAGGCCCTCCCGTGACACCACGGGTGGTGGCCATCGTGCCCATGCGCCACGACAGCGAGCGCGTCCGGGGCAAGAACTATCGGCCGCTCGGCGGGCGACCGCTCTTCCACCACATCGTCGAGACGCTGCTGGCCAGCCCGGCGATCAGCACGGTCGCGATCGACACCGACAGCGAGGTCGTTCGCGACAGCGCGAAGGCTGCTTTTCCCGATGTCGAGGTCCTGGAGCGGCCCCTGCACCTGCGGGACGGCATGATCCCGATGAACGACGTCCTCCTGCATGACGTCGGCCGGATCGACGCCGACCTCTACCTCCAGACCCACAGCACCAATCCGCTCCTGCGGACGGCCACGGTCACGGCAGCGATCGAGCGCCTGCTCGGGGATCCGGCGAGCGACTCGCTGTTCGGCGTCACCAAGCTCCAGACCCGCCTCTGGAATGGGGATGGCTCGGCCCTGAATCACGACCCCTCCGTCCTGATCCGCACGCAGGACCTGCCACCCGTGTACGAGGAGAACTCGTGCGTCTACCTCTTCAGCCGTGACAGCCTCGAACGCCACGGCAATCGGATCGGCGAACGGCCGATCCTCTTCGAGATTCGGCGCGACGAGGCGTGGGACATCGACGAGGAGGTGGACTTCCGGGTCGCGGAGGCCCTGTACGCGCTTCGGAGCGAGCCATGAACGAGCGGATCCTCATCTCGAACCTGCAGCTGCAGCGGACGCTCGCCGACCACCGGCATCGCCTCGATGAACGGCACGCGGAGCTCATCCTGCCGTCGATCCAACAGCAGCTCACCGAGGTCGAGATGCTCGAGCTGATCCCCGGCGTCGATGGGATGATCGCGGGGGACGACTACGTGACCCGCGCCGTCCTCGAGCGCGCGGATCGCCTCCGGATCGTGTCCAAGTGGGGAGTGGGCACGGACGCGATCGACCTGGCCGCCGCGGCCGAGCTTGGCATCCGCGTCACGAACACACCCGGGATGTTCGGGGACGAGGTCGCGGACGTCGCGATCGGCTATCTGATCATGATCGCCCGCGAGCTCCACCGAACGGATCGCGCGGTCCGCGCCGGCGAGTGGGCGAAGCCGGACGGCAGGTCGCTCGCCGGCCGGACCATGGGCGTCGTCGGCCTGGGACATATCGGCCGGGCCGTGGCGCGCCGAGCGCTGGCCATGGGGATGCGCGTTCTCGGCGCCGAGATCGACCCGACAAACCAGGCCAGCGCCGCCCAGCTCGGCGTGGAGGTGGTCAGCCTGGAGGCGCTGCTGGCCGAATCGCAGGTCGTCTCGCTCAACGCCCCCTTGACGGCCGGCAGCCATCACCTGCTCAACGCCGACTCGATCGCCGTCCTGCCACGCGGCGCCTGGATCATCAACACCGCCCGCGGCGGCCTCATCGATGAAGCCGCGCTGATCACGGCGCTGGGCAGCGGCCAGGTCGGCGCCGCGGCGCTTGACGTGTACGAGGTCGAGCCGTTGCCGATGACGAGCCCGCTGCGCCGGTTCGAGCAGGTGATCCTCGGATCGCACAACGCCTCGAACACCGTGGAGGCGAGGCACCGGACGAGCGAGCTGGCCATCGAGAATCTCATCCGCGGCCTGGACGAGGTCCGCCGATGACCAATGTCGTCGCCATCACCGGCGTGGCGGGGGGCATCGGCGCGGCCACGGCGGCCCGCTTTCACGATGCCGGCTGGTCCGTGGCCGGGATCGATCTCCTGGATACGCCGCGGACGACGCCGATGGTGGCCTTCACGACGCTCGATCTCCGGGGTGCCGGCATCGGAGACGACCTGCGAGCGTTCCTCGGCGCGCTTCCGGGACTCGACGCGCTGGTGAACGTCGCCGCGGTCCAGGGCATCGAGCGCATCGACACGACGCCCGTGGCGGCGTGGGACGAGGTCCTAGAGGCGAACGCCCGCGGCACGTTTCTCGCGATGCAGGCCGCCTATCCGTTCCTCCAGCGTTCGAAGGGGGCCGTCGTCAACGTGGCGTCGGTCCATGCGATGGCCACAACGTCCGGTGCGGCGCCGTATGCGGCCAGCAAGGGTGCGATCGTGGCGCTGACGCGAGCGGCTGCGATCGAGTGGGCACCGGACGTGCGGGTGAACGCCGTCGCTCCCGGCGCGGTCGACACCGGGATGCTCCGTCAGGGCCTGCAGCGCACAGCCCCGCGCGACGGCCTGGACGCCGCCCTGGCCGGGCTCGCGCGTCGGATCCCGCTCGGCAGAATTGGACGGCCGGACGAGATCGCCGAGGCGATCCTGTTCCTGGCCGACGGTCGACGCTCGTCGTTCATCACCGGACAGACCCTCGTCGCAGACGGAGGGGCGCTGGCCAGGCTCAGCACGGAATGAGCACAGACACGCCCCCGGAGCCGCAGCCGGCGGGCCTCCGCCACCAGGTCAACGAGCTTGACCTGCTGCTCGCCTTCACCGAGGACCTTGACGAGGTCGGGCTCCTTGTCGATGTCGGCGCGCACGTCGGGTCGTTCGCCGAGGAGTTCGCGAAACGTGGCTGGGACGTGATCGCGATCGAGGCAGCACCCGAGATCCACGCCGAGCTCGTGGACCGTCTCGCACGATATCCCCAGGTCGATGTGGTCCACGCGGCCGCAGGCGAGACGGGTGGCGGAGAGGTCGAGTTCTTCATCAGCTCGGAGTACTGGGGAATCCACTCCCTGCGGCCATTTCATGCCAGCCACGACAGGACCGTCACCGTGCCGACCGTCCGGGTCGCGGACCTGCTCCAGGCCCGGACCCGCTCGGGCCCCCTCGTCCTCAAGGTCGACACCGAAGGTGCTGACCTGCTCGTCCTGCGGGGAGTGGATTGGGGGTCGGAGCGGCCTCGGATCGTGCTGTGCGAGTTCATGGACGAACGAACCGAGCCGCACTTCGGGTACGTGTACACGGACATCATCGATTTCATGGCAGGCCACGGCTACCTGCCGTACGTGAGTGAGTGGGCTCCGGTGGAGGAGCCATCGCGGCGAGGTTCCGGAGGCGGGCCGTTCACCCACCTCCAGATCGCTCGGCCGCCACTGGGGCATCCACCGGCCTGGGGCAACCTCTTCTTGGTGTCGCCGGAGGACGTGGCGCGGTTCGAGACGGTGCTCCATCGCTACCTGACCGAGACTCGTCGAAACAGCGATCGGCTGGCAGCGGCCGCTGCCAAGGCAGCCGACCGTCTTGCCCACCTGGAACGATCCATCGCCAATCGCGAGACCAAGATCCGGGGGCTGGAGGGTGCACTGGTTCGGAGGGACGCCCGGGTCGCCGAGCTGGACGCCGCGATCAAGCAGCGAGATGCCCGGATCGCGGAGCGCGACGCGGTGATCGAAAATCGGGTCGCTCGGATCGCGGAGCTCGATCACGCCAGGCTTCGGCTCCGGGAGCGGAACGCAGCCATCGAGCGGAAGGACGTCCTGTACCGTTGGACGGTCGGCATCCTGATCGGAATCTGCCTGATTCTCGCCGCGATCCTGCTGGTCCGATGATCACGGCCAGGCGCGGAGGGTAGGGCCGATGCGCCCGCTCATCTCCGTCGTCATCCCGGCGCACAACCCGGGCCGCTACATCGAGCCGTGCATTCGATCGCTGCTGCGGCAGACGCTGGCGCGCACCCAATTCGAGGTCGTGTTCGTCGATGACGGCTCCACCGATGGCACCGGCGAGCGCCTGGATCGCCTCGCGCGTGAGCAACCGCACGTTCGCGTCATCCACATCCCGGCGTCCGGCGGACCTGGCCGCCCTCGAAACGTCGGTCTGGAGGCCGCGCTCGGCGAGTATGTCCAGTTCCTCGATGCCGACGACGAGCTGGCGCCGCGGGCGCTGGAGCGCCTGCTGCGAATGGCCCGTACGAACCACTCGGACATTGTGCTCGGAAAGTTCGCCAGCGAGACGATGACGCGGCGCCAGGACCTCTTCACGAGGAACCGCGGCGCGACGACGCTGGTCGAGACCCCCAAGCTCGCCGAGGGCAGCCTCGGCCCCACCAAGCTCTTCCGGACGGCGCTGCTGCGCGAACGGGAGATCAGCTTTCCCGAGGGCTGGCGGCAGATGGAGGACCAGCTCTTCACCCTCCACGCCTACGTGGCCGCGGAGGTGATCTCGATTCTCGGTGATGAGCCCTGCTACTTCTTCAACAAGCGCGAGGACGAGGGCCACATCAGCAGCGAGCTGGTCGATCCGGCCTCACACGTTGCGCACCTGCGAGAGATCTTCGACGAGGTCGACGCCGGGATCACGGACGAGGCGCTGCGGCAGCGCTTCATTGCCCGGTTCTACCGCACAGAGGTCCTCGGTCGGCTCGCCGGCTCGCAATTCCTCGAGGCGCCGCCCGGCTACCAGCAGGCGCTGTTCTCGGGGCTCCGAAGCCTTGCCCGCGAGCGGGTCGGCGACGTCGTCCAGGACGGCCTCGGCGCCTTCGCCCGGATCCGCTCGCAGCTGCTGCTCGAGGGCACCCTCGAGGACCTGATCACGCTCGGCCAGCGGGTCGCGGCCTTTGGGGTCCACGCCCGCGTCGTCCGAGCCGGCTGGGCGAACGGCCGGCTGGGAATCGACTTCCGAGCGACCCTGTCGCGGGGCGTCGATGCGGCCCCGCTCACCCTCATCAAGCACAACAGCCGGATGCTGCTCGACCCGTCGGTCGCCGAGGATCTCGTAGGGCCGGTGGACGTGACCGACACGCTCGGGTCGATTCGCGCCCAGATCTCGCTCGTCGATCGCGCGACCGCGCTCGAGTGGATCGTGCCCAGCGCGGCCGTCCTGTCGATGAAGGCCGTGGGAGATCCGGCCGGGCACGTTCGGTTGCCGGCGCTGGTCGGATTCGTCGAGCTCGACCCGCTCCGCGTCGGACCGGGTGAGCAGCCGCTCGATGACGGCGCGTGGGACGTCATGATCCGGTGGCTGGGGATGGGCATCCAGGCGACGGGACTGCTCCGGCTGTCGCGGCGAGATCGGGAAGCGGAGCACCCGCCGATCCAGCCCGCGCTCGTCGGCCGGCCGGTCCGCTGGGTGGTGCCGCGAGCCGACGCGGATGGCGCCCTGCGCATCGCGATCGGCGGGCCGGATCGCGCGCCGGCGCGGATCGATGAGCGGGCGAGGCGCACGGTGCGGCGCAGCGGCCGCGTCGAGATCGAGCTGCCCGTGGCGACCGACCGCTCCGGTCACCTCATCGCCGGGACGGTCCGGCTCACCGGCACGGCGGGGACGTTCGAGGTCCCTGCCACGGTGGAGGGTGCGCTGGGGACCCTCGTCGTGAGCCTGGACGATGTCGGCACCGGCAGCGACATCCCGCGCGGCCGGTACGAGCTGACCTGTCACCTCGGCGACCCCGACGCTCCGAGCCTGCCGATGGGTGCGGCGCTGGTCCGCGACGATGGGCGCGTGTTCGTGCTTGGCGCGCGACCGGTCTCGGTCCTTTCCCGGGCCCGCGCCGTGGCCGCATGGTGGACCCGGTCGGCCACCGGCTCCGGCCAGGCTCGCGCGCGGGAGGCGTTCCGATACCTGCCGGGGCCGGCGAAGGACGTGATTCGGGCGACGTACCGGAGGCTCCGTGGCTGAGCCCCATAGGGCCTCGTGGTACGCTCGGATCGATGTCCCAGGGCGAGATCACCGCCTCGATTCGGCATGTGCCAGGCGGGCTCTCACCCCTGACCCTGCTGCGTCAGGGCATCTCCGACCTGCTCTCTCGACGCCGCCTGGTGCGCTACCTCGTCCAGGCCGAGATGAAGAAGCGCGGCTCGAACACCATCCTCGGCAACGTCTGGTGGGTCCTCGATCCCCTGCTCCAGATGGTCGTCTACGTGATCTTCATCTCGATCATCGGACGCCAGGGGGCCCCGGACTACCCGCTGTTCATCTTCGCCGCGATCCTGCCGTGGAAGTGGTTCTCGGCCGTCATCAGCGACGCCACCACGTCCGTCGTCCGGCACGACCGGCTCATCAAGCAGATCGCCTTCCCGAAGCTCGTGCTGCCGATGTCGACGACGACCGCCGGCGTCGTGGGGTTCATCTGGGGCCTGATCCCGCTCGGGATCATCCTGCTGCTCCACTGGGAAACCGGCCGGATCACGCCGTTCCTGCTGCTGTTGCCGCTGATCGCGGCCGTCCAGTTCGTATTCACGCTCGCGGTCGCGGTCCTGGTGTCCGCGGCCAACGTGTTCTTCCGTGACCTCGGCAACGCGATCAGCCACGCCCTGCGACTGTGGTGGTTCCTCTCGCCCGGTCTCTACGCCCTCGCCTGGCTGGATGACGTCAAGTTCGTCCGGGACAACCCGGCGATCTCGTTCCTCGCCGGGTTCAACCCGTTCGCGGTGTTGTTCGAGGCCTACCGGTCGATCATCTACGGCGGGCCGAACGGCGAGCTCCCCCGGCTGCCGGACTTCATCGCCCTGACGTTCCTCCTGCTCGGGAGCCTCGTGCTCCTCGCCATCTGCGTGATCTTCTTCAAGCGAGTCGAGCCCGACTTCGCCAAGGTCCTGTGAGCCAGCGCGGCATCCCCCCGCCCCTGAGGGATCGCGACGACTACGCGATCGCGGTCGACGATCTGGGGGTCCGGTACAACCTCCGCTTCACCCGCAAGTCGACCCTCCGCCAGTCGTTCGCGAACATCGTCATGCGCAAGCCGCCCGAGCGGTTCTGGGCGCTCCGCCACGTCAACCTGGAGGTCAATCACGGCGAGTCGCTGGCCGTGATCGGGCCGAACGGCGCCGGCAAGAGCACGTTCCTGCAGGTGCTGGCGGGGATCATGCGACCCACGGAGGGCGTGGTCGACGTCCGCGGCCAGGTGTCCGGGCTCCTCGGCCTGGGCGTCGGCTTCGACGTCGAGCTCTCGGGCGTGGAGAACGTCCTCCTCGGGGGCGCGTTCCTGGGGCTCGACGGCGCCCGCATCCGCGAGCTCCTGCCATCGATCGTCGAGTTCGCCGATCTCGGGCAGTTCATCGACGCCCCGCTGAAGACCTACTCCTCGGGGATGCGCGCGCGCCTCGGCTTCGCGATCGCGACCGCGGTCGACCCGGACATCCTCCTGCTCGACGAGGTCCTGGCGACGGGTGACGCGAACTTCCGGGCCAAATCGAAGGCCCGGGTGATCGAGCTCGTCAAGGCCGCCAAGGCCGTGGTCCTCGTGACCCACGACATGGACTGGGTCCGGGAGTACTGCAACCGGGCCCTGCTCCTCGAGAAGGGCCGGGTGATCATCGAGGGTGCTCCCGACGAGGTCACCGCCCTGCACCTCGAGCGGCAGAAGAAGGAGACCGAGCGCCGGAAGGCGGAGGCTGCTGCGCGCGGCCTCGACCCGGTGCTCCGCCCGAAAGGCCGCTAGCCCTTCCTCCCGCGCCATCGCTGGCGGGCAAGCGTACCGCGACCGAGTGGCCCATCCGACCAGATGCTCGTCGCGCGTTCCAACGAGTATCCTGCCGGCTGGCGCAGCGGCGCCAACATGGAGGAACCCTTGGCCCCGACCGCACCCCGCACAGGTCGCCCGCTCCGACGGGGGCTCATCACGCTCATCGCGATCGCGGTGGCGGGGCTCGCGATCGTCGTCACCGCGCAGATCGGCACGCTGTTCCCGGGCGGCGCGGTGGCCGCCACTAGCTCACCCGTGGCGTCGGCCGTCGGATCCAGCGAGCCGGTCACGACCGTCGCACCCCCGACCGCGACGCCGGTCCCGCCGACCCCGCCGCCGCCGACGCCCGTGGCCCTCGTGCCCGCGCCGCTGACGGGCCGCCTCGTCACCGTCGAGGTCGCCGAGCGCCACCCGATCGCCGTCATGGTCGACGACCACGTGGGCGCCCGGCCACAAGCGGGCCTCAACGCCGCGTCCGTCGTCTGGCACGCGCCGGCCGAGGGCGGTGTGCCGCGCTACATGCTGGTGTTCCAGGACCAGATCCCCGAGGCCGTCGGGCCGATCCGGAGCGCGCGGCAGTACTACATCGAGTGGGCCGCCGAGCTCGACGCGATGTACGTCCACCACGGCGGCTCGCCGCAGGCCCTGGAGACGCTCTTCCGATACGGCAACGGGAAGTGGGTCTACAACGCCGACGGGTTCCGCTGGGAGAACCGCTTCGTCTTCAGGTCCACCGACCGGATCGCGCCCCACAACATCATGACCGACGGTGCGCACCTCCAGCGTCTGGCCAAGCGCCTGAAGGCCGCCGACGGCCCGATCAAGCCGGCCTGGAGCTTTGCGCCGGACGCGCCGCGAGAGGAGCGTCCGACCGGCGGCACGATCAAGGTCGTCTATCCCTACCAGACGGTCACGTACAAATACGACCCCATCGGGAACCAGTACCTCCGCTACATCGACGGCTCCAAGGTGGCCCAGGTGGACGCGGCGGACAACCAGGTCGTGGCACCGAAGAACGTCGTCATCCTCCGAATGCTCTTCGGGGCGCTGAACGACGGCCACCCGAACAAGCATCGCCTCGAGGCCCGCAACATCGGGAAGGGCGAGGCCTGGATCGCCACGAATGGCGTGACGGTCAAGGGGACATGGCGAAAGGCGTCGGCGACGGCCCCGACCCGGCTCTTCGGGCCAGACGGCGAGGAGATCACCCTGACGGTCGGACAGACCTTCGTGCAGGTGCTCGCGCTGACCTACGGCTTCCAGATCAAGGATGGAGCGGTGGCCGGTCCGACCACGAGCGCGCCGCCATCCGCGAGCGCCACCCCATAGGTCCGACTCGCAGGGCGCGGCTCGCGGCGCCGGAATTGCTCATCCAGTCGTCAGGCGGCTGGTATCGACGAAATCGTTGTCATGGCGTCACCAAACGACGCTTTTGACATTGATCCTCGCGCCGCTGAGCGTGGCCCCGTCGGCGCCGGGTGGATACCAGTCGGCACACGACTGGTTGGCGAGGATCGGGGCTCCCTGGCGCGGCTCGGGTGGCGAACAGCGCAACCGCGGAGGCCTCGGAGGCGCTAGCGGCCCTTGAGCCGCCGCTTTCGGAGCTCGTCCCAGCGCAGGCGCAGGACCACGAAGAGCGCCTCGAAGATGATCCTGCGCGACATCTTCGATCGCCCGACGCGGCGATCCTGGAACGTGATCGGGACCTCGGCGATGCGGGCGCCGGCTCGGCTCGCGCGGTAGGTCATCTCGATCTGGAAGACGTAGCCACCGGCGTGAACGCCGTCGAACGGGACCGCGGCGAGCGTCGAGGCTCGCCAGGCCTTGAAGCCGCCGGTCAGGTCATGGGGCTTGAGCCGCAGGACGGTCCTCGCGAAGACGCTCCCGCCTCGGGAGACGATGCGCCGTCCCAGTCCCCAATCCAGGACCTTGCCGCCCTTCGTGTAGCGGCTTCCGATGACGAGGTCCGCTCGATCTTCGATGATCGGGCCGAGCAGGAATGGGAGGACTGTCGGGTCGTGCGACCAGTCGGCGTCCATCTGGACGAGCGACGTGGCCCCGCCCTCGAGCGCTACGCGAAAGCCGTCGAGGTAGGCCCGGCCGAGCCCGGCTTTGCCCGGCCGGTGCCGGACCCGGACGCGAGGATCCTCCGCCGCCATCCGATCGGCGATGTCGCCGGTGCCATCCGGGGATCCATCGTCGACGACGAGCAGGGTGCAGCCAGGCGCGGCGGCGAGAATCGCTTCGGCGATCCCGGGCAGGTTCTCGGCCTCTTCGTATGTGGGCAGCACCACCCAGGTGCCGGTCCCGATCGGCGGCGCCGGCTCGGTCGCTGTGGTCGTCATCGCGGCCGAGTGTAGGGGCGGGCGGCGGCCCGTCCGGGTTGCCGGGGCGTCGTTGGGTGCAGGGGCGACCCTGGTGCGGGCGGCCGGTACCTTGGTGCGGCCGACGGCGCCTATCGCAGCACCGCCACGGCGTCGAGGTCCACGCGGGCATGCCCCGATGGGCCGCCGACCACGACGAGCCGGAGGGTGTGCGTCCCGGTGCTCGACCAGGTCCGGCTGAAGGCGACCGTTCGGAAGACCGTCGAGGGCGACGCGAGGTCGATCGTCTTCACGTAGGTCCCGTCGAGATAGACCTTGACCTTGCCGGCGTCCGGCCGCCTCGTCGTGACGAACGCGACGGCCCGCCCGGTGAACGAATAGCGAACGCTCGAGCCGGCGGTCGTCGAGTACCGGACCGTCCCGCCGGAGTAGCCCGTGCTCGTCCCCGTCCCCCACGCCCCCCGGTACGCGATCGCGCTGCTGGGATCCTGACGAACCACGACGGGGATCGACGGTCCGACGACCCAGGGCCCGACGTTGCCCGCGCGGTCGCGTGCGCGGACCGCAAAGCGGTACGCGTGACCGGGTGTGAGGTTCTGCCAGATGATGGTGTCGAGGCTGTCGACGGCGACATCGGCCCAAGCTCCACCGTCGACGCTGCGGCGGACGTCGTGGTCCCGGATGCCCGCGCCGCCCGTGTCGCGGGCCGACCAGGTCACCGCGATCGGGATCCCGGTGCTCGCGGCCGTCGACACCAGACCGGCCCCGGTCCGGAAGGCGGCCCGGGGGTTCGAGGCGGTCGGCTTCGATCGATCGATGACGATCGTCGGCCCACCGACGCCTGCGCGCGGGCCCCCGTTGCCCACGGCGTCCACGACCGCGCCGGCCCTGAGGGTCAGCTTCACGGTGCCCGCCCTGCAACCCGTGAGCTTGATCGACCATGTCGCACCCGAGCCGGTCGGCGCGGCAAGGTTGCAGCCGGTCGCCGTCCCAGACCGTACGACGTCGCCAGCCTGCAGCCCCCGCACGGAACCGCCGAAGGTCAGCGCATAGGTGATGGTGCCGGAGGTCGTTGGCGACGCCGGCGTGGTCTTGAACGACACGACGTTGGTCGGCGTCCGCGGCCCGATCACGACGCCGACGCTTGCGATCTCCGCGGCGCTGATCGGGCTTGCCGACGGCGCGTGGTATGCCACGCCACCCCTCCTGCCCTGAAGCTGGACGACGTAGGCGCCGGGAGGCAGGAGCTTGCCGCCGACCCTGCCGTTCCAGTCGGAGATGTGCGCGCCGGCGCCCGTCCCCCCGAGGCCCACGCTTCCGGCAAACGCACCGTTCAGGCGGAAGACCCGCAGCGCGAGGTGGTCGAACGCGACGTGGTTGGTCCACGTGAGGCGCAGCTTGTCGTGGTCCCCGTCGCCATTCGGCGTCAACACCCGCGCACCGCCCGCGTTGAGCCGCAGCCCGGCGATCCCGGCGTCGACCCGCGTCGCGTAGACCGCGCGTCGCGGCGCCGCGTTCTTGACGCCGTTCCCGGATGCCGCGATCCAGCCGCCGACCTGCGGTTCGTCGACGGGACCCCATTGCTTGATCGGGCCGGCGACCTGGAACCACGTGTAGCCCCCGCTGGGAGCGGGTCCGCCGATGACCTGCAGCGCGGCGCCTCTCGCAAGCGTGGCCATGACCGCGGCTCCCGTCGACGGGCTGACCCGCATCCGCAGGCCGTCCGTGAGGACGGTCGCAAAACCTCCGACCCGGATTGCCGCCGGGACGCCGAGCCCGCTTGACGAGGTGACCCTCCAGGCCGCGACGTTGCCATGGACGTCCGTCGCTCGAGCGCGGAACGCATAGGTCGTCCCGTCCCTGCCGGCGAAGAAGGTGCTGGTCGACCTGGTGTTCGTGAGCCACCGCCTCCAGGCCCCGCCTTCGACGGCGGCATCGACGTCGTAGCCCCTGATCGGGCTGCCATCCCAGGCCTTCCAGGAGACGCGGAAGCCCTCGTCGCGCTGTGTCGAGCCCAACGTCCAGACGCCAACAACGGGCGGCGTCCGGTCCGAGAGGAACTTCTCGGCCAGTGCGGCCCGCAGCTCCGTCCTCCCGTTCTCGTAGCCGAGCGCCCAGATCCCGACGCCGCGGAGGTTCGCCCGGTTGACCAGGTCGTAGCGCCGCTTCAGCGACGTGGCGTCGTCGTAGTAGAGCTCCCGCCACGAGGTGACGCAGCCATAGGCGGACGTGCAGGTCTGCTTGCGGTAGGCCGCCCAGGGCGACTGCTCGACGGAGTCCCAGCGCCGGCCGTTGGCGTTCGCGATCGCGACGGCATCGGCGTAGAACGGCGCGGCGGACCCGCCGTACTTCGATGGCGGGAGGGTCCGGGCGTGGAGGGCATCTGACGCGGTCGACCAGGCCCGGCCGTAGTACGGGATCCCGAGGATCACCTTCGACGGCGAGATCTTCGCGGTGTAGGCCTTGATCGTGTCGGTGAGGTCATAGAGCGGACCGGTGAGCGGGGCGATGGAGCCGGCGTAGCTGCTGCCGGCCGTGCGGTAGTCGTAGCCCATGATGAAGACCGCGTCGGCACCGCCCGGGGCGGTGGCGTTGGCGATCGGCTGGTTGCCAACCGAGCCCAACGTGTCGAAGGTCAGCTGATAGCCCGGGGCGACGTTGTTGAGCTCGGAGCGGACCTTCCGGACGAGCGCCGTGAACTCGTCGGCGTAGCCGGCGGCGATCGGCTCGAAGTCGAGGTTCGCGCCGTCGGCCCCGCGATCGCGGACAGCGGCCGCGATCTGCCTTGCCAGGATGGCTCGGCGCGCCGCGCTCCCGAGGAGCGCTGCCTGGGTGCTCGCGCCGGCGGCGGTCCAGGCGAAGCACGAGACGGTCAGGACGACGCGGGTCTGGTGCTCGTGCGCGGCGTTGATGATCGAGGTCATCTTCGAGCTGGTCCAGCCGGCCCAGCCGGTGGTCGCGGTCCCGTTGCTGTTCCGCTTGTCGAGGCTTCCGCTGCTGGTGCAGCCGACGCTGAAGTAGGCGACCGTCGAGAGGGTTCGCCAGTCGAGGGTCGTCGACTTATCGGAGAGCTCCCAGTACGGCAGGAACCCGAAGACCTCGCGCCGCAGGCCGCTCGGGCCGATGGGTGCGGCGGCGATCGTTCCGTCCCCGTCGACGTCGCTGGTGGAGTCGGAGCTCGAGGCCGGATCGACCGTCGCATCGAGCGGCACGATCGGCAGGTCGATCGTCTCGTCGAGCCCGCCGCTCGACGTGTCGTCGGCGTGCCCGGGCGCGTCGCCGCTCCGACCCGGCGCGTTCGTGGCCCAGACCGAGCCTTGCGGGGCGTCGTGCATCTCGCGGCCCGTCGCGTGGCCCGGCGGGAGCGCCCGCGGCGACTTGCCATCGATCTCCCAGCGGTCGCCGGCTCGCGGCCTGAATGGCACCGTGACCCGCTCGCCGGGCTCGAACACGATGGTGTCCAGCGCGTGCTCCTGGGCGTGGAGCCAGTGGACGGATTCGAGATCCTCGGTGACCCCGCCGTTGCCCTCGGCGGCGCCGCCCGCCCCGTAGCCGCCGGCCAGGGGCGCCGCGCCGCCGCCATCCGTGAGGAGGCTCCCGGGCCTCGCGGAGACGGGCGCCGCGGTCGTCGCGACGAGCAGCGCCAGGCCCAACGCGACGCGATGTCGCAACGTGCGTCGGCGGGGTGGTCGCAGCGGTCTCACGGGATCGCGCACGCTACCGGCGCGGTGCGCGAACGCACAGCCCTACGAACGTCCCACCCTGGGGTGGTACCGAGGGGTCTGGTGCAGTCCGGTGCAGTGCGATTCGGGCCGGCTCCCACGCCAGCGCCGGGATCGCTACTTGATGAGCTCGAACGCGTCGACGGTCGCGAGCGGGCGATCCGCCGTCCCGACCACGACGAGCTTGATGGTGTGCGAGCCATAGCTCGACCAGCCCTTGCTGTAGACGACCTGGCGGTAGGCGGTCGCGTCGGCCCGCGTATCGACCGTCGCGACCCTCACGCCGTCGATCCAGACCTGGACCTCGCCGGCGTCGGGACGGAGCGTGGTCACCCACGCGACTGCGCGGCCATTGAAGGCATAGCTGACGCTCGCACCCGCGCCCGTCGCGGTTTTCGCGGAGGCGCCGCTATACCCGGCAGCGGAGGCGGTCGTCCAGGCCCCGGTCCAGGCCAGGGAGCTGCTCGACTGCTGGGTCAGCACCGGATACCAGGTGTAGTAGGGCGACCAGGCGCCGAGGTTGCCGGCGTTGTCGCGTGCGCGAACTCGGAAGCGGTAGTTGTGCCCGGGCGTCATCGTCCAGTTGAGCGACGTGGCCGGCGTCGCCGACGCGATCGTCTGGAACGCCGCGCCGTCGTAGCTCCGCTGGACGTCGTAGGAGGCGATCCCGGAGCCGGTGTCGGTGCCGCTCCAGTTCAGGGTCATCGGGAGCCGCTGGGTCGTCGAGGGACCCTCGAGCGCCACGCCGGTCCGAAGCTTCGGGCTCGGCTTCGGGACCTTGGGACTGGAGGCGTCGATGGTGACCTTCGCGGCGGCGATCGGACCGGCTGGGCCGGCGGCCGCGTCGGCGCCGACCACCTGCCCGCCGTTCAGGAAGAGCCCGACCGTACCCGTCCCGCACTCGGTGAAGCCCAACGTGTACTCGGTGCCGTCGGCGGCACCCGCCGCGACGGGCGAGCTCAGCTTGCAGCCGGCCGCGGTCCCGGTGCGCGTGAAGTCGCTCTTCGAGAGGCCGGTGACCGGCCCGGCGAAGACGAACGCGTAGCTGATCGTCCCGACCTTCGTCATCGTCGGCGTGGTCGGCTTGAAGCTCAGGACGCCCGTGCTGGGCATGGCGGTCGTCTCGACCGTGAGCGGGCCATCCCAACCGCCCTCGAGGCCGTCGCCGTCGGTGGCGGTGAGATTCCAGGTGTAATCGCCGTCGGGCGCGGGCTCGCCGTCGACCTTCGCGTCCCAGGTGATGGCGGCCTGATGGCCGCTGCCGCTCTGGGTCCGAACCGTGTCGCCTTCCGCGTCCTTGATCTTCGCGGTCCAGGTCACGGTCTCCGAGAACCGCGCCAGCAGGGTCAGCTCGTCCGCCTTGCCGTCGAAGTTCGGCTTGAGGTTCTTCGGCCCGTCGATGGACCAAAGCACCGGGGAGGCGCCGTCGGCGAGCGTCTGCGCCACCCCGGCCCCGTCACGGATCTGGGTGGTCGTGTGGTTCGTCGCCGAGACGATCGAGCGGTGGTAGCCGGTCGTCCAGGTGTCGGGATCGACCCGGGCCTCGAACTGCGGGTTGCGCGCCGGGATGAACGGCTGGACGTGGCCCTGCCGGTTCGGCGCGGCCTCCCAGGCGTTGAGGATCGTCTGGTCGCTGGTGAAGATCTTGTTGATCGTGTAGATGACGCCGCTCGTCCAGGACTGGGCGATGATGGTCCGCGCGCCGGCCTTGATGAACCCGGAGGCGAAGTTGTCGACCCGCTCCCGTGCCACCGCGACCGTCGGCTCGGGGGCGCCGCTCTCCGACGAGCCCGCCGAGTAGCAGAGGTGGTTC
>JBKKDM010000182.1:0-18087 GCA_046707905.1 Candidatus Limnocylindrales bacterium | reverse complement strand
GGGCGCTGCGGGCGCCTCGGCCACCGTCGAGGGCGCCTCGGCTGCGGCTGGGACGACAGCTGGATCCGTCGCCGCGAGCGGGGGTGCCAGGGGCGCCGCCTGCGCCGATGGCGGGGGGACGTCGAGCTTGCCGGCATCGGAGATATCGGTCGCGGCCTTGCGGAACTCGCGGACGCTCTTGCCCAGGGATTGGGCGACGTCAGGGAGCTTCCCGGGACCCAGGACGACGAGCGCGATGATCAGGAAGAGAATCACCTCGCCGGGGCCGATGTTGAACGGCAGCATGCGGCGGCTACGGTAGCACAGGGAGCTTCGCGGACCAGCCTCGGGCGGCCTCCGCGAGCCGCTCGCCGGGGTCGCCGGAGACGCCTCCGCCAGCGCCCTCGCGGGCGGCCTCGCCACCTCCCAACGCCGCCTGCGCGATCCCCCTGGAGACGTTCACGACGAGGCCGCCGCCCGGCCGCCCGCCCGCAGGCGCCTCGGTGGCCGGACCCGCCGCCAGCACCGGCTCGATCGCGCCGCCCTGGCTGCCAACGCCCGGGACGAGCACCGCCAACCCGGGCGCGATCGCCCTGACCGCTCGCAGCTCGCCCGGCGCCGTGGCCCCGACGACCAGCCCGGCGGTCCCGCCCGGCCCCCAGCCGGCGACGTTGCGGGCGATGCGGGCCCACAACGGCTCGTCGGGCGCGACGTAGCTTCCGTCATCGCCCCAGTGCGCCCGAACCCCGAGGGCCTGGATCTCCGCGCCGCCGGCATTCGACGTCCGGCAGAGCACGTAGGCGAAGCGGTCCGGCCGCTCGATGTACGCCCCGATGGCCTCTTCCCCGAGATACGGGCTGATCGTGACCGCGTCCACGCCGAGGCTGTCGTAGTACCCGACGACCTGGCGGGCCGTCGTGGAGTCGATATCGGCGCGCTTGGCGTCGGCGATGACCGGAACGCCGGCGGGGATGGCGGCGCGGACCCGCTCGAGGGCGGCCCAGCCGGCGGATCCGAAGGCCTCGAAGAAGGCGAGGTTCGGCTTGACGGCGGCGGCGAACGGCGCCGCGGCCTCGATGAGGAGCAACGCAAAGCGCTCGATCCCGTGGACGTCCTGCGGGAAGCCGGGGGGCAGCGCGGCCGGATCCGGGTCCACGCCGAGACACAGGACGCTCCCCACGGCGCTGCTGCGGGCGGCGAGCCGCTCGAGGTACGTGCCGGTGAGCGTCACGACGTCATGGCGCCGCGGCGGGCGATGCGGCGCCGGTCGGGACCGTCGTCGGCGTGGGCAGCGGTGGCAGCTGGTCGGCGGGGATGAACCAGGTGGGTCGGGACGCGGCGTGGAGCCCGGCGGAAATCGTGAGGGCGAGCGGCTCTGCGGCGGTCCACGTCGGCCCGCTGAGCGTCACGGGCACGAGGTACAGGTCGACCACGCCGTGCGTCACCCGGAAGAACGCCACAGCGTCGCCCTTGGGCGACCAGACCGGGTTGAACGACAGCTCGTCGCGGGTGACCTTCAGCAGCTCCACGCCGGTTCGGCCGTCCAGGATCACGATGTCCGTGCCGAAGTTGCTGGTCTTCGTCGCAGCGATGAAGCGGCCGTCCCGCGACCACGATGGGTCGGTGTAGCCGCCGCCGGTGATGGCGATCGAGCGATCGTTGGCGGGGTTGTAGCGGTAGATCGCCGGCACGCCCCGAGCGCCCTCTCGAGCGTTGCGTACGTACAGGAGGAACCGGCCGTCCGGCGACCACGCCGGGTCCTGGTGCCCGAGCGCCTGGGTCTGGCCCAGTCCGGGATTCACGAGCTCGAGCGAGGCGAGGTTGAGGAGCTTGACGACGACGTCGCTCTGGGTCGGGTCGGGCCCGTCCGTGACGATCGCGACCTGCGTGCCCTCGGGCGAGACCGCGGGCTCGCGGATGAAGTACGACCAGGTGTTGCCGCTTCGCCGGAGCCGGCCGGTGAGGAGCTCCTCCGGCTGGCCCGTGCCGTCCGCGGCCATCCGGAAGAGGGTCGGGACCTGGAGGTTGTAGGTCCGGATGAAGCCGCCCGACGGCCACTGGCCGGTCTCCCGCTCCGTCCGGACGAAGTAGATCGTCGCGCCGTCCGGCGACCAGGCTGGCATCGCGTCCCGTCCGCTCGAGGTCAGCTGTCGAGCGGCATCGCCCGACTGCACCCAGATGTTCCCGTCCTTGACGTACAGCAGCGATCCCGGGACGTCGGCGCGTGGGTCGTCCGGGACGACGACAATGTTCGACGGAGTGGCGGTGCGGATCGGGCCGTCGGGCCCGGATCCCCCGTTGGGCAATGGGAGCGAGCCACCGAACAGGGCCAGAGTGATGACCCCGACCACCACGAGCCCGAGCGCCGAGAGTGCCGGCGCCGCGTCCACGGGCAAACGCCAGCCGCCGGTCGGGCGGGGCGCGCGAGGATGTGGATTGGCGCGGGTCACGAGGGGGTCACCGGGCGGATTATCGGGCGGATGTCGGGGCGGCGCGTCAGCCGGCTGGCAGACGCATCAGCCGGCCGAGGCGGAGCCGACCGCGGGGCCCGGGCCAACCGCCACGAGCGGCGCCTCGAGGATCGCGCGGGCCTCGGCGTGGTAGCCCGACGGCGCGGCGTCGCGGATGTCCAGCTGGAGCGACTCGATCCCGCCGAACCGGCGGCTCCGGAGCTGGGCCACGATGTCGATCACGTCGCCTTCGGACACCTCGCGGGCCAGCTCCGGCCAGCCGAAGGCGATCCCGTCGAGGACGTCGAGCCGTCGCTTGAGGACGAGCTGGCTGTGCCCGCCACCGCCGGCCTCGCGAGCGCGGGTGACGGTCAGCCCGAGGATGGCCACGAGCGGCTCCGGGTTGCCGGTCCCGCAGGGCGCGAGGCGCTGGAGGTCGCGATGGAGGGCGTAGTCGACGTCTCGACCCCGGAGCGCCACGTCCACGCTGATCGTCGGAACCGGATCGGGCGTGCCCGCGGCCGCCGCGATCGCCAGGAAGCGCTCACGGAACTCCGGCCAGCGCTCCGTCTCGATCTCGAAGCCGGCGGCGCCAGCGTGTCCGCCGTGGCGCAGCAGGATGTCGGAGCAGCCCGCGAGGGCGTCGGCCAAGTGGAACCCGCCGGCGCTCCGGCATGACGCGCGAACCACGCTTCCGAGCTCCGCTCCGACCACGGCCGGCCGCAGCCGCTCCTCGGCGAGCCGCGACGCCACCAGCCCGACGATCCCGACCGGCCACGGTCCGCGGACCACCACGGCCGCGGCATCGTCGACCGCATCCGGCGAGGTGCGGGCCTCCGCGACCGCGGTCCGCATCAGGTCCTTGCGCGTGCCGTTCGCCGCCTCGAGCGTTGCCGCGAGCCCGGCAGCCTCCTCGGGGTCATCGCTGAGCAGGAGGCGGGCGGCGTCGAACGCCTCCCCCACCCTGCCCGCGGCGTTGAGGCGCGGGGCGATGGCGAAGGCGATGTCCTCGAGATCCGCCCCGGCCGGATCCACGCGCGCGGCGCTGAGGAGCGCAGCGAGACCGGGTCGCGGGCCCGCGCGCAGGAGCTCCAGCCCGAGCTGGACGATCGCGCGGTTCTCGCCGAGCACGGGAGCGAGATCCGCCACGGTCCCGATCGCGGCCAGGTCCGCGAGGTTCAGCGCCGCGTCACCGAGCAGGAGGCGGGCAAGCGTGAAGGCGACGCCGCTCCCCGCGAGCCGCTGCTCCGGATACGTCGAGTCGGCGCGATGCGGGTTGACGATCGCGAGCGCCTTGGGCAGCTCGGCGGGAACGCGGTGGTGGTCCGTGATCAGGACGTCGATTCCGGCGGCGTTCGCGGCGGCGACCTCGACGACGCTCGACGACCCCGTGTCCACCGTCACGATGACCCGGGCCCCAGCGGCGCGAGCCGCCTCGACCGCCGCGAGCGACAATCCATGGCCCTCGTCGAGGCGGGACGGCACGTACGGCAGCACCTCGACCCCGAGCCGTCGCAGCGCCAGGGTCAGGATCGCCAGGCCGGTGATCCCGTCAGCATCGAAGTCTCCGAAGACGAGGACCCCTTCGTGGTTGTCGCGAGCCTTGAGGACCCGGTCTCGAAAGACCCCGGCATCCGGCAGCCGGCCCGGGTCGTGCAGGCCCGCTGCCGGATCGCCCATGAACCGACGGAGGTCGTCCTCGAGCAAGACGCCGCGCGCGGCGAGGAGCCCGACCACCCGCGGGCCGAGGCCCAGGTCGCGCCCGGCGTCCAGCAGGGTCGGAGCGACCGCAACCGTGGTGGGAAACAACCAGCGGGACCGTGGCACGAGCACCACGTCAGGATGTCACGCGCCGCTGCACCGGCGCTTCGCTCGAGCGCGCCTCAGGCGGTCGCGCGCCGGCCCTTTGCGCTCGGTGCCACCCGGCCCCGACGGCGGTCCTCCCACTCCTGCCAGACCACCAGGAGCGGGGCCGCGTTAAAGATCGACGAGTACGTCCCCGACACGATGCCGAGGAGCAGCGCAAGGACGAACTCCTGGGTCGCCGACCCGCCGAACAGGAGCAGCGTCGTCAGCGTGAGCACCACCGTGAAGCTGGTCGTGATCGACCGGCCGAACGTCTGCAGGATCGAGTGGTTCACGACCTCGGCGAACGGCTCGCCGGCGTGGCGGGCCCGGTTCTCCCGGACCCGGTCGAAGACGACGATCGTGTCGTGGACACTGAAGCCGATGACCGTCAGCATCGCCGTGACGAACAGGCCATCGATCTTGACGTTGAAGAGCGTCCCGAGGATCGCGAAGATCCCGACGACCACGATGACGTCGTGGAGCAGCGCGACCAGCGCCGTCACACCGAACTTCACGTCGCGGAATCGCAGCGTGATCCACGCCAGGATGCCGACCGACCCGACGAGGATCAGCACGACGGCCTGCTGGATCAGGTCGGAGCTGACAACCGCGCCGATCGAGCTGAGCTTGGCCTGCTCGGCGATCGGACCGAACTTCGCCTGGAGGGCCGTGGCGATCGCGCCGAGCTCGCCCTCGGTCGGGATCTTGACGTTGGACCCCGGGATCGGGGTCGCCGAGGGCGCGACGCTCGCGCTCGGGGCGGGCGTGGGAGTCGGTGTCGGGGACGGCGCGAGGCTCACGATCGGACCGACCGGCGGCGGCGTGGGAGACCCGGCCGCGGTCGGCGAGGCCGTCGGGGCGGCCGTGGGCTGCGGCGGCTCGGCGACCTCGACGCCGGTCATCCGGATGTCGAGGAAGCCACGGCCCGTCCGGGTGACGGTCGCCTCGTCCTGTCCCAGGCCGGCCAGCTCGTCATGGACCGCCTCGGCGGTGACATTCGGATCCTGGAACCTGATCGACCACTCGGTGCCGCCGGTGTAGTCGATCGAGAACTTCAGGCCGGCCGCGCCGTTCGTGATCGGCGTGAGGAGGATGAACAGGAGGCCGGGGATCGTGATGATCGCCGAAAAGATGAAGAACCAGCGGCGCTTGCCGACGATGTCAAACACTGCGCGGCTCGCGGCGAAGGCCGCTGCGGGTCGTCGGTCGGGCGGTGAACTCCGCCTCGCTGACGCCGTACAGCCAGGCCTTGCGGGCCCACTCGCGTCCCACGATCACCCGCAGGATCGAGCGGGTGACGATGATCGCCGTGAACATCGAGGCCAGGACGCCGAGGATCAGGACGAGCGCGAAGCCCTGGATCACCGACGACCCGAAGAGGTACAGGATCATCGCGGTGATCAGGCTCGACACGTTCGAGTCGAGGATCGAGTTCCACGCCCGGGCGAAGCCGGCTTCGATCGCCTGGGCCAGCGACTTGCCGGAGCGCAGCTCTTCCTTGGTCCGCTCGAAGATCAGGATGTTGGCGTCAACCGCCATGCCAACCGAGAGCACGAAGCCCGCGATCCCGGCGAGGGTCAGCGTGACGGGGATGAGGCGGAAGAGCGCGAGGACGATGATCGCGTAGTACAGGAGCGCGAAGCTCGCCACGAGGCCCGGGAGGCGGTAGTGGACGAGCATGAAGAAGATCACCAGGAAGATGGCGATCGCCCCGGCGAGCAGGCTGCTCCGCAGGAACTCCTCGCCGAGCGTCGGGTCGATCGTGTCGCTCGCCAGCTCCTCCACGGGGAACGGCAGCGAGCCGAACCGAAGGACGTTGACGAGCTCATCGGCCTCCGCGCGCGCGAAGCCGCCGAGGCCGCCGCCGCTGATCTGGCCCGACCCGCCCGTGATCGGCTCGTTGATCGATGGCGCCGAGATCACGTTGCCATCGAGGACGATCGCGAAGAACTCGCCGACGTGCTGGGTGGTGTAGTCGCCGAAGAGCTTCGAGCCCGCGTCCTGCAGCGAGAACGCCACGACCCGTCGGCCGTTCTGGTCCTGGCTGACGTTCGCGCTCCGGACCTGGTCGCCGCCAAACAGGGCGGTTGGCGACGTGGGCAGTGGCTGCCCCGCGGTGGCGACTCGTGGACCGGGGGCCGTCTCGCGGCCATAGTCCTCGACCGGGAGCGGGACGAACTCCAGGAGGCCGGTCCGGCCGACGAGGCGACGGATCGCCTCCGTGTCGCTGATGCCCGGGACCTCGACCACGATCCGGTCCGTCCCGGAGGTGAGCACCACGGGCTCCGAGACGCCGGTCGCGTTCACGCGCCGCTCGATGATCTGCTTGACGACCTCGACCTCCGCCAGGCCCGGGGTCTTGCCGCCGGCGGGAACGACGCGGTACTCGACCTTCAGGCCGCCCTGGAGGTCGAGGCCCAGCTTCGTCTCGATCTTGCGGGCCTCCTGGTCCGGCGACAACGCCGGGAAGTACAGGTTCGGCCAGAAGTCGATGAACAGCGCCAGCACGCCAACGATGGCGATGAGGAGGGGTCCTGCTCTACGCACGAGCGCGGATGATACAGGCGCGAGCCACCAGCCGCCGCTGGGTTCATCGCGCCGGGCCACCGACCGTCCTGCGGTCGCCGCTCGACCTCGCCATGTGAACTTCGTTCCCAACGCTCGGCCGATCGACGACCCCCGGCCAGCCGGCGTCCCCGCATCCACTCCCAGCGGCGGCTACCCGCTCACACCTCTAGGGCCGCTTTGATCTTCTGGGCGAGGGCGGGGCCGATCCCGGGGACCGCGGCGATCTGCTCCACCGGCGCTTCGCGGACCCGCTTGATAGAGCCGAAAACTCGAAGGAGGGCACCGCGACGGCGGGGGCCGACGCCCGGGAGGTCGTCGAACTTGGAGCGGACCGACGCCTTGCGGCGCAGGTCGCGGTGGTAGGTGATCGCGAAGCGATGGGCCTCGTCGCGGATCCGCTGGACTAGGTAGAGGGCCTGCGACGTCGGGGGCAGCACGATCGGATCGGATCGATCCGGCAGGAACAGCTCCTCGCGCTCCTTGGCGATGCCGGCGAGCGGCAGGTCGTGGAGGCCGAGCTCGTCGAGGACACCCTTCGCGGCGCCGACCTGCGGCTTTCCACCGTCGATCAGGACGAGATCGGGCATCGCCCAGCGGCGTTCCTCGGCCGACCCCTCGTCGCCCGGCCGGGCGCCACGGAAGCGTCGATGCAGCACCTCGCGGTGGGAGGCAACGTCATTCGGGCCTTCGACCGTGCGCACACGGAAGCGGCGGTACTCGCCAGTCCGCGGCTTGCCGTCCTCGAAGACGACCATGCTCGCCACGGTCTCCGCGCCCTGGAAGTTCGAGACGTCGTAGCACTCGATCCGGGCCGGCAGCCCGGGCAGGGAGAGCGCGTCCGTCAGCTCCTCCAGCGCGCCGAGGGTCTTGCCCTGGTCGGCGAGCCAACGGGCCTGCTCCCGCGCGAGCATCTCCTCGGCGTTGCGGGTGGCCAGCTGCATGAGCTGGCGTCGCTCGCCGCGCTGCGGCACGACGAGCCGAACCGGCCGCGACTCGCTCGCGCCGCGGGCCCGCCGGCGCGTGACCCGGACCGCATCGGGGCGCGGCACGGTCAGGTTCTCGACCCGGCTCAGCGACTCCTCGCGCCTGGCGGTGGCACCGTCAGTTCCGCTGTCGGCCGCTCCGTCGTCGTCACGCTCGCCGTCTGCGGTGGCGCGGCGGTTGGACAGGAACGTCTCGAGGTCCGCGGCGTCGGGCAGCGTGAACGGCACCGCGACCTCCGGCGGCACGGACGAGGCGCGGGCGTAGTACTGGAGCAGGAAGCCCGACACCACGTCCTCATCCGTGGCGCCCCGCGGGGTGTCGAGCAGGTAGACGTCCCGCCCGAGCGCCTTGCCGCCGCGGATGACGAACAGCTGCACGGCCGCCTGGTTGTCGCGCCGGGCGAGGCCGAGGAGGTCGAGGTCGGTCCGCGCGAACGCCGCCATCTTCTGGCTCTCCATCGTCCGCTCGATCGCCTTGATCTTGTCGCGGGTGATCCCGGCGTGCTCGTAGTCCAGCCGATCCGAGGCTCGTTTCATGTCGTCGCGCAGCGCCCGGACCAGCGACTCCTGCCGGCCCTCGAGGAAGAGCTCCACCTGCTCGATGTCGGCCCGGTACTCGGCCTTCGAGATCGCCTCGATGCAGGGGCCCTGGCAACGCTTGATGTGATAGAGGAGGCACGGGCGCTGGAGGGCCCGCTCCCCTTCCCGGATGTCGATCGTGCAGGTCCGGAACGGGAACAGCCGGCGAACGAGGTTCATCGCCTCGTCGACGCTCGACGCCGAGGCATAGGGCCCGAAGTAGCGCGAGCCGTCCTTGGGTAGCTTCCGCGTCCGCTCGATTCGTGGGAAGTCGTCGTTCGACGTGATCTTGATGTACGGGTAGCTCTTGTCGTCCTTCAGTCGGACGTTGAACGGCGGCTGGAAGCGCTTGACGAGGTTGCCCTCGAGGAGGAGCGCCTCGCCGACGGAATCCGTGATCGTGTAATCGACGTCCACGATCCGATCGACCACCGACCGGATGAGGTGCTGCCCCATCCCGAGACCCGCGGAGTCCTCCTTCTGCCAGTAGCTGCGCACGCGGCTCCGGAGGTTCTGCGCCTTACCCACGTACAGCACCTGGCCGCGAGCGTCCTTCATGAGGTAGACGCCCGGCTTGGTCGGGAGCTTGGCGAGGGTCGCCCGGAGCTGCGGCGGTTGGGTCGCGATGGTCACAGCTGAATCCTAGGCAGCGGCGCGCATCGCGCTTGCTCGGGAATCAGAGAGGCCGGGCTGATCGCCCGGCCTCCCGTCTGTCAGGTCCCGTCGCCTCCGGCGGCCGGCGACCTCATAGGCCCGGCAGCGTGACGAGGACGAGTTGGCCGCCCTCGCGTTTAAACGTCCAGTCTGGCGCGCTGCCCGCGTCCGGGCCGTCGGGCGCGCTCGTCTGGTCCTGGTCCACATAGAGCGTGTGTGCCTGAACCGTGATCAGGAACTTGTCGGGTCCGAACACGGCCGACGCGTCGACTATCCCACTCGTCTCCCAAGCTCCCCAAGCTCCAGGCGCCGTTGCCGAATCCTCGTCCGTGACGCCTTCGTCGGCCGACTGATCGACTTTGAGCACGGCGGTGACGTCTTCGGTGTCGAAGTCGTAGTACATGAGTCGTGCGGTGGTTGCGTTCGGCAGCGCTTGATCGGCACTCCCGAACTGCTGGGCGCTCCCCGGATCTTCGGTGATCAGGAGCCCGTTCAATGTCGTCTCGATGTTGTCGGGCTGGTGGATCTCGCCGAGGGTCTTGACCGGATTGTCATCGCCCTCGATCAGGACCGACAGCTCCACGACGTCGGTCGGGTCAAGTGGGTTCAGCACCATCTTCCAGACACGGCCGTTCGTCGACTTCCCGTAGGCACGATCGCCGGTGCTGCCGCGCCCGGAGTCGACGAGGTAGACAACGTTGGACATGCCCGGTCGCTTGTCATACGCGATGTCCTCGATTCGCAGGAACTGGAAAACCCCCTGCGTGTCGCCGTAGTGCTCCAGGACCCACTGAGGGCCGTCAATCGAGGGATACAAATTCGGATCAGCGCCGGTTGGCACCACGACGCCTGGCGGGCGCTGCCAGGTCCCGTCGCGCGGTGGCTCCGGATAGTCCAGATCCTCGGCCATCAGCTCCTCGCGGGTCTCCGCGTGCTTGCCCTGTGCAATGTCCTTCGGAACGAGCACGAAGTGCCCGCTGACCGGATCTGTGCCGCCATCGACTCGCGTGCCGTCGTACCGGAAGTCGTAGTAGTCGTTGATCTCCGGGTCGTCGGCCACGAACGCCCAGAGCCTGCCGTCGTCGTTCCAGACGTCCGTCGCGTCGCCGTCCTTGGCGATGTAGGAGTACAGCTGCGACTGGGGCGCAACCTGGTTGAAGGAGTCGTCCCCCGAAAGCAGGACTGGGTAGCCGTAACCAGGGACGGCGACGCTGTTCTCATGATTGTGCCGGCCCATACCCCAGATGGGCTGGCTGTCACCCGATTCCGGGTCGTATGCGACGACGACGCCGATCTGACGGGCTCCAGGAGCCCCTTCCAGGTTCGTCGCGTTGGTCCAACCGAGACCGGCCGCGTCGACCTCCTCGAGCACCCAGTCGATGCCCTCTTCATTGGTGAACAGGAGCTGGCGATCGCCGAACCCGTCCTCGGTCGCGAGGTAGTTCGAGCAGAAGCGGTGGTAGCCGTCGCCCGTTGAGATCACCATCTCGGCGGACAGGACGCCGCCACCCTTGCGGATGACGAGCTCGCTCAGGTCTGAATTTCTGAAGTCATTGAACGAGTTCGAGATCGATGGGGCCAGGGCGTTGTAACCGAACGGAACCGTCGAAGTCTCGTGGTTGACGAGGACAGTCGCCTGATTCTTGCCGCTTTGGAACAAGGAGACGCCGTCCGGAATCGCCTCGAAGCGGTAGCTACCGATCGTGTCGCCAACGGTGATGATGGGCTTGATCTCGATTCCGAGCGGAGCGTCGGCGCCCGGTAGAACCATCGAGGGCTGGATGGTCTTGAAACCGTTCTGCGGCGTCGCGGCCCCCGCCGCGAGTGGGAGCGAGACGCCGATCGTCAGCGCGGCAGCGGCCGCGAACAAAGAACGACGCATCGCGCGCGGGTGGGCGGGATGGGGCACGTGATCCTCCTCCACGTAGGGGCACACACTACGGGCCCGGTGCTCGCCAATCCCCTTCGATCCTGAGCGAGCTTAGGCAGCTCACGATAGCGCGGCCTTCCCAGGCTGTTAACTCGAAATCACACCCTCGGAAGAAGTTGGTGCCCTAGTGCACCGACCGGAGGCGTTGACCGGTGCGTAAGGGCACCCGACCAGACTGCCCCGATGGCCCAGCATCCCGCTGTCGCCGAACGGCTCGCGAAGCTTCAGGTCGACCAGCGCCGCGCCGCGACCGCGCCGCCGGGTCCGGTGCTGTGCGTCGCGCCCGCGGGGTCCGGCAAGACAACGACCCTCGTCGCCCGGATCGCGTGGCTGATCGACGAGGGCGCGGCGCCCGAGGAGATCTGCGCCATCACGTTCAACAAGCGCGCGGCCGAGGAGCTTCGAGAGCGTGTCGAGGTGGCGCTGTCGCCCCTCGGTGACGGCCTCATCGCGCGGGTACGCATCCGGACGTTTCATGCGCTGGGGCTGGAGATCCTGCGGGCCGCCGGCGAGACGGTCGAGCCGCTCCTCGACCGCGACGATGTCCTGCGCACCGCCGTGCCCAGCGCGTCCGCCGCCGAGCGCCGACGGTTCGACACGATCCTGTCGCGCTTCAAGCTGGACCTCGAGGTCGATCCGCTCGAGATCGAGCGCGATCCGGCTGCCGGGCCGGTGGCGCGCGCCTTCGCCGCATACGAGTCGGAGATCCGCCGTCGCGGCGGCCTCGACTTCGACGACCTGGTCGCGAGGTCGCTCCGGCTCCTCGAGACCCGAACCGGCGTGCTCGAGACCTGGCGGGCCCGGTGCCGCCACCTCCTCGTCGACGAGTCGCAGGACCTCGACCGGGCCCAGCTGCGGCTCGCCCTGCTTCTGGCGGCTCCGGCCAACCGGATCTTCCTCGTGGGCGACGACGACCAGTCGATCTACGGCTGGCGTCTCGCCGACGTGCGCCGACTCCTCAGCCTCGCGGATGAGTCGCTGCCGGGGCTGCTGCGAGTCGATCTCGAGACGAACTACCGCTGCCCCGCGACCGTCCTCGCGCGCGCGGTTCGCCTGGTTGAGCACAACGTCGAGCGTTTCGCGAAGGTCATCAAGGCCGGTCCCAGGGCAGAGGGCAGCCTGATCCTCGCGCCCACCGCCGCGGACGACGTTGACCGCGCCACGGCGGTCCTGCGGTCGTGGCCGGACGACGGCGGGACACGGGCGGTCCTGGCGCGAACCAACCGCGAGCTGGTCCCGGTCGTGGGCGCCGCGATGCGGCTCGCGCTGCCGTTCCGGGCCGCGGATCTCGTCCTGCCGGTCGAGTCCCCCCTTGTCGATGCGCTGCTCGAGGCCGCGGCGCGGCGCGCCCACGCCGGCGAGCCGGCGATGGTCTCGATCGCCCGACTCCCCGAGCGCGCGGTTCGCACAGGCGACGGCCTCGCGACTACCTCGGCCTCAGGGCCCGTCGCCGAGGACGACGACGATCCCGAGCTCGATCGACGCGCGATCGCGGCCGGCCTGCAGGCCTGGGCGGCGGGCGCCGGAACCCTCGACCAGCTACGGGCAGCGATCGATCGGACCCGCACGCTGCTCACGGAGCTGCGACGGGACGACGCATCCCTCGTCCTCGCCACCGCGCACGGCACGAAGGGCCTCGAGTTCGACCACGTGGCCGTGATCGGCATGGACGACGGCCGATTCCCGAGCGCGCGGTCCATCGCCGACGCAGTCGAGCCGGAGCGCGCCCTGGAGGAGGAACGGCGTCTGGCCTACGTGGCCTGGACGCGGGCCCGCCGGAGCCTGACGCTCGTGTACGACCCCGGCGCACCCTCGACGTTCCTCCTGGAGGCCTTCGATGCCTCGGAGCTTGGGATCAAACCCGCCGGCTAGGTCAGCCCGGCGCCATCCTGCCCTCGATGAGGCCCTAGTGGTGCGCGTCGAAGCGCGCGATCGCCTTCGCGAGACGGTCGAGGGCCTTCAGGAGTGGCTCGGTCGCGTATTCCGGGAGCGCGTCGCGGATCGAGTCCCTGGGTCCATACGCGGCACGCGCCTGGCGCGTCGCGGCGCGGAGATCGCGGAGCGGCTCGTCGCGGAGCCGTCCCGGCAGCGTGGAGAGGTATTGCACCCAGCGGGCCGCGTCCATGTCCACGGCAGCGGCGAGAGCGACGTCGGCAGCACGTGCGGCCTCGAGCGCCGCCGCGTCGATCTCGGGGAGCTCGTGCCGTGGTGGAGGGGTCGTGAGATCGGGCACGAGCGATATTGTCCGATGTGCGTCGACAGGCCGCCCGGCGGCCCGCGGAGCTTCAGCGAGCCGCGGGCACCCCGCCGCGCGTTCGGCGGCCCCGCGCGGAGGCGCCGTTGCCGTTCGTGGCATCTGCGGCGCCAACGTCCGGATCGGTCGGCACCGCAACGGCTCGGACCTGGCCCGCGGCCTCCGCGAAGGACACGTCGGACAGGGGCACGAGCGGCTCGCCGCGGAGGACTCGCGCAAGGTATTCGCCGGTCGCCGACCCGCGGGCCGCGGCGATCTGCTCCGGGGTCCCCTTCGCCACGATCCGGCCGCCTCGATCGCCGCCCTCAGGCCCCAGATCGATGATCCAGTCGGCGGTCTTGATCACGTCGAGGTTGTGCTCGATCACCACCACGGTGTTGCCGGTATCGACGATCCGGTGGAGGACCTGGAGGAGCTTCTCCACGTCCGCGAAGTGGAGGCCCGTGGTCGGCTCGTCGAGGACGTAGAGGGTCTTGCCCGTGGCACGGCGGGACAGCTCGGTCGAGAGCTTGATCCGTTGGGCCTCGCCGCCGGAGAGCGTCGTCGCCGGCTGGCCAAGGTGGATGTAGCCGAGCCCCACGTCGTAGAGCGTCTGCAGCTTCCCGGCGACGTTCGGGACCGGGCGGAAGAACTCCAGCGCCTCCTCGACCGTCATCTCGAGGACCTCGGCAATCGAGCGGCCCTTGTAGTGGATCTCGAGCGCTTCCCGGTTGTAGCGCGCGCCCTTGCAGACCTCGCACGGGACGTAGACGTCCGGCAGGAACTGCATCTCGATCTTGATGATCCCGTCGCCCTTGCAGTTCTCGCAGCGCCCGCCCTTGACGTTGAACGAGAAGCGCCCCGGGCCGTAGCCGCGAACGCGGGCCTCGGCGACGGCCGCGAACAGCTCGCGGATCGGCGTGAACAGCCCAACGTAGGTGGCGGGGTTGGAGCGCGGGGTTCGCCCGATCGGGCTCTGGTCGATCTCGATGACCTTGTCGACCTGCTTGAGGCCCTCGATCGAGTCGTGCTTGCCGACCGGCTCGCGGGACCCAAAGAGCTCGCGAGCCAGGGCCCGGTAGAGAACCTCGGTGACGAGCGTCGACTTCCCAGACCCGGAAACGCCCGTGACGGCAGTGAACGTGCCGAGCGGGATCGTCACGTCGATCTTCTTGAGGTTGTGCTCGCGGGCGCCCCTGACCTCGAGCGTCTTGCCGCTGCCCTTGCGCCGCGTCTCGGGGACGGGAACGCGACGATCGCCGCGGAGGTACGCGCCGGTGACGGAGCGGGGCTCGGCGAGGACGTGCTCCAGGCGGCCGTTGGCGATGATCTCGCCCCCGTGCTCCCCCGCCCCGGGCCCGATGTCGACGACCCAGTCGGCCGTCCGGATCGTCTCCTCGTCGTGCTCGACGACCAGCACGGTGTTGCCGAGGTCGCGGAGGCGCGTGAGGGTCGCGATGAGCTTGGCGTTGTCGCGCTGGTGCAGCCCGATCGAGGGCTCGTCGAGGATGTACAGCACGCCCATGAGCGTGGTGCCGATCTGGGTTGCGAGTCGGATCCGCTGGGCCTCTCCGCCGCTGAGCGTCTGCGAGGTCCGGTTGACGGTCAGGTAGTCCAGTCCGACGTCGACGAGGAACCCGAGCCGGGCCCGGATCTCCTTGAGGAGCTGCTGGGCGATCGTGCGCTCGCGCTCCGAGATCCGGTCCGGGAGCGCGCGTGCCCACTCCAGCGAATCGGTGATGGACAGGTCCGCGACCTCGGAGATGTCGCGGCCGTCGACTGTCACGCCGAGCGCCTCTGGCCGGAGCCGCTTGCCCTTGCAGGTGGGGCAGGGCCGCTCGACCATGTACTTCTCGAGCTCGGTCTTGATGTACTCCGAGTCCGTCTCGCGGTAGCGCCGCTCGAGGTTCGTGACCACTCCTTCGAACTGGGCCCGGTAGCTGTTCTCGCCGCGCTCGTGCTTGTAGCGAACGACGACCGTCTCGCTCTTGGGGGCGTGGAGGAGGTAGTCCACCGCCTCCGCCGGCAGGTCGCGGAGCGGCGCCCGCGGGTCCCAGCCGTGGGCGTTGAAGATGGCCTCGGTGATCTTCTGTCGCCAGCTCGCATCGGTCGGCATGCGGGCCCACGGAACGGCCGCGCCGGTCATCACGCTCTTCGATTTGTCCGGGAGGACGAGCTCGGGGTCGATCTCCAGGCGGGTGCCGAGCCCGGTGCAGGTCGGGCACGCGCCGTGTGGCGAGTTGAACGAGAAGCTCCTGGGCTCGAGCTCGTCGATCGTAGTGCCGTCGTAGGGACAGGAGTAGCGCTCGCTGAAGCGGCGCTCGTCGAACTCGGGCGGCTCGCCCTCGCGCGGCGCCGGCGCGACCAGGACGACGCCTTCGCCGAGTCGGAGCGCGGTTTCGATCGAGTCCGCCAGGCGGGGCCGGTCCGGGTCGTCGACGGGAACGTTCGTCTCGGGATCGACGGGCCGTCCGCGGTCGTCGCGGACCCAGCCATCGGGCGCCTCGGCGCGGCGGACGATGAACCGATCGACGACGACCTCGATCGAGTGGCGCTTGTACTTGTCGAGCGTGGGCGCATCGGCCAGGTCGTAGGTCTCGCCGTCGACCCGGACGCGCACGAAGCCCTGCTTCCGTGCGGCTTCGAAGATCCGGTCGCCCTCGGTCTTGCGATCCTTGATGAGCGGCCCGAGGACCAGGAGCCGCGTCCCCTCCGGCATCGCCAGCACCTGGTCGACGATCTGCTGGACCGACTGCCGCTCGATCGCGTGGCCGTTGGGGCAGTGCGGGATGCCGACCCGCGCGAACAGCAGGCGCAGGTGGTCGTAGATCTCGGTGACGGTCCCGACGGTGGAGCGCGGGTTCCGGCTCGCGCCCTTCTGATCGATCGAGATCGCGGGGCTCAGACCGTCGATCTGGTCGACGTCGGGCTTCTCCATCTGGCCGAGGAACTGCCGGGCGTAGGCGCTGAGGCTCTCGACGTATCGCCGCTGGCCCTCGGCGTAGATGGTGTCGAACGCAAGGCTCGACTTGCCGCTGCCGCTGAGACCCGTGATGACCACGAGGCGGTCTCGCGGGAAGCTGACGTCGACGTTCTTGAGGTTGTGCTCGCGCGCTCCGCGCACGACGATCTGGTCCTGGGGCACGCCACCGAGTGTAGCCGTTCTGGCACAAACCGAACGCGTGTTCGCACACGCTGGACGTGGCGCGAACCCGCTATTCGGCGGTGGTGCCGGACGCCTTCGTTTAGCGGCTGTATGGCCCGAACACGCGCCTGGACATCTCGGCCACGACGCCCATCCGGAGCTGCGTCATGTAGAGCCCGCCGGTCGTGGATGGATCCAGCCGGCGCGCGTACTCGGACGGCTGCAAAACGATGTGCTCGGCATCGGCGGTCGCCGCACCGATCAGGATCGGCAGGAGTGCCGGCAGCTGGCTCGCCTTGGCATTCGTCCGGGCGAGCTCGGCCATCCGGTCGATGACCCCAGGCAGCCTCGGGATGACGGCCGGGCTGGCCATCTTCTGGGCGATGGCCCGCACCACCTGCTGCTGACGTCGTGCTCGCTCCCAGTCGTTGTTGCCCGGACCATGACGGGAACGGCTGTACAGCACCGCCTTCGTGCCATCCATCTGGTACGTGCCCGGGTCCAGCCACTCGCCAGAGTCGAGCCAGATCCTGTCGGGTTGGCGATCGTCACACCGCCGACGAGGTCCACGAGGTCCGGGAAGCCGTCGAGGTTGGTCGCGGCATAGAAATAGACATCGATGCCGAGGACGTAGCCGACCTCATGCATCAGCGCCGTGACCCCGCCTTCGGGGAACTCCTCGGGGTGGCGGCTCGCGTACCCGAGGAACTCGTTGAACTTGGGTCGGAAGGTGCCGCCGATGTACAGCGGCGTCCGCGCGGTGTCGCGCGGGATGCTGATCATGGTCAGCTTGCCCGTATCCCGGTCGTAGCTCGCGACGAACAGCGTGTCCGTGAGGGCGTGCAATCGATTCAGGCCGCTGTCGATGCCGATGAACAGGACGTTGATCGGTCCGTTTTGCGGAAGGTTCCCGGAAGCTCGAAAGCCGGGCCTCCCCCGAGGGCCCGGCTTCCGAACGATCCAGGGGACTGGAGGGTTACTTTGACTTGATGTAGGCGTCCACCTGCACGCCGAGATACGTCATCTGGCTGCCAAGGTCGACTGTCTGCACGGTGACCTCGTAGCAGACGTTCGCGGCCTTCGGCGTCGCCCAGTTGAAGATGAAGTTGCCGCCGCTGTAGCGGAGCTCGGTTGCGCCCGTCGCATCGGCAGGCAGGACAGCGGGATCGAGGACGCCGCTGACACAGTTGGTCTTGATCACCACGACCGTGATTCCGGCTGTCGAGGTGACCTCAGTCCCGGCCAGGTTGAAGACCCGGAACTTCAGGGGGACCGTCTGCCCGCCCTTGATCGAGTTGTAGATGCGAGTCGTCGCGGCGTGCGAGGTCATATCCACGGGCTGGTAGAACCCGTCGATCCGGAAGGCGCTCGTGATCGTGATCACGGTGTCGCCGCTCTGGTTGTTGTAGTTGGTGCCGCCGGTGAAGACCCAGTGAGCCGTGCCTCCCGGGACGAACTTGAATGACGCACCGAGGCTCGTTGAGCTGCCAGCCGCCGCGCCCGATGCGTCGACCCCCGTGCAGGAACCCACCGCGCCGTGGAAGAAGCCGTCGTAGACAACGGAGTAGTTCGGAAACGAGCACACGGCGTTGGCCTTGGCGATCGTGACTGCAGCAGTGCCGGCCTCGTCGTCGTAGTTGGTGCCGCCCTCGAAGGTCCAGCTGGCGGTGCCACCTGGAACGTTCGTGAAGGTGTCGGTGTTGGTGATGGTGCTGCCG
>JBKKDM010000181.1:0-14280 GCA_046707905.1 Candidatus Limnocylindrales bacterium | reverse complement strand
AAGCCATTCATCACGTAGGCCAGCGCGTTGTAGTCCGAGCGCCACGGGAGCGAGAGGCGGGCACCGGGCGACAGCGTCGCGTGCACCAGGGTCATCGGCGTGTAGGTCGAGCCCGGGCCGGCGAGCGAAACGCCACCGGCGTCCGCGGGCTCCGAAGGAAGCTCCCCCGCGATCACGCGGACGAGAGCGCCGCCATCGGGCGTGGTCGCCAGCGCGACCTGGTTCGCGCGAATGTCCTGGTAGCGCGGTGGCGACCACTTCTGCGCCGCGGGCAGGTTGACCCACAGCTGGAACCCGTGGAACAGCCCGCCGCTGGCGACCAGCCACGCGGGCGGCTTCTCGATGTGGAGGATCCCCGCTCCCGCGGTCATCCACTGGGTGTCGCCGTTGGTGATCGTGCCGCCGCCGCCGTTCGAGTCGTTGTGCTCGAACACGCCGTCGATCATGTAGGTCACCGTCTCGAACCCGCGGTGCGGGTGCCACGGCGTGCCCTTCGGCTCGCCCGGCGCGTACTCGACCTCGCCCATCTGGTCGAGGTGGACGAAGGGGTCCAGCTTGGCGAGATCGACGCCGTGGAAGGCCCGGCGGACCGGGAAGCCTTCGCCCTCGAACCCCGATGGCGCGCTGGTGATCGATTGGACGGCCCGCTGTCGCGCGACGGCCGGGTCTGGAGCGGGAATTCGGGGCAGGACGGTGATGTTGTCGACGGTGATGGCGGGCATGCGCAGATTGTTGATCAGTCAACGACCTGGCGTCAACCGCCTGGCGCCCGCCCCGGCCGGATTGCGCCGATCCCTGTGTCCGCATGGGCCCTCTTGCAGTTTCCTTGCGCAGGCCCGAAAGCCCGGAATTCGCCTGTAGAGTCGGCCCAACGCCCTGCATCGCGAGGTTCGAAGTCGGCCGGATGGCTGCTGCAGACACCGCCGAGTCGAAGACCCCGGGCTCGGTTCGAAATGGCCTTATCGTCGAGACCGTGCTGGCGGTCGCCCTGGTCGGGATCGCTGCCGCGCTCTCTGTTGCGGCCGGGATTGCGCTCGACACGCCGCCGTCCTTCTTTCCGTTCCTGATCGCCGTCGCGATCGCGGCGCTCCGGGGCGGTGCCTACCTGGGCACCTTCGCGACGGGGCTGTCCGCGCTGGTCGCGGCGTTCCTGTTCTTCGCCCCTGTCGGCATGCCGTACCTGAGCTCCCACGCCGACAAGGTTGCCCTCGCCCTCTTCGCGATCGAGGGACTGGCCATCTCCGGGCTGGGCGAATACGCCCGACGTGCTCGCCTCCGCATCGAGCGCCGGGCGCAGGAGAGCGAACACCTGCTCGACGCGGAGCGGTCGGCGCGCTCCGATGCTGAGTTGGTCACGTCCCGCGCCGCCGACCTCGAGGCGACGGCCAACGCGCTCGGCCGCGCCCTCCAGGGTCAGCAAGGGGTCGCGCGCCTCGGCCAGCTGGCGGTCACCCACCACGAGCTCGACCCGCTGTTCGAGGCCGCTGCTCGCGAGCTCGGCGAGGTCATGGAGGGCGACATCACCGCGATCATGCAGCACGTCCCCTCGCGAGGGGCCCTGCGGATCGTCGCCGGCTCTGGCTGGCGGAAGGGCGTCGTCGGCCACGCTGTGATCCCCGACAACGCGGCGTCCCACTCCGGCTTCGCCCTCCTCTCGGACGGTCCCGTGGTGAGCACGGACTACGAGACCGAGACCCGGTTCCGGGCAAGCCCGATCGTCCTGGAGCACGGCGCGCGCTCCGGCGTTACCACCCCGATCGTGGGTCCGGACGGGCCCTGGGGCGTGCTCGGCGTCCACAGCCTGACCCCGGGCCGGTTCGATTCCGACCAGGTCGCGCTCCTCGACACGTTCGCCAACGTCCTCGGCGCCGCGATCAGCCGGCGGGCCGTGGAGATCGCCGTGCGCGACCGCGACGACCGCCTCGAGCTGGCCCTCGCAGCCTCGAAGACCGGGTTCTGGGAGTGGAACGTCCAGAGCGGCCGCATCCACTGGTCAGACGAGATCTGCCGCCTCCACGGCCGCGAGCCGGGCACGGAGCTGGAGAGCCTGGACGCCTACATCGACCTCGTCCACCGTGACGATCAGGACCTGGTGCGCGAGCGGATCACGGGCGCCCTCGAGTCCGGGGCCTATGACGCCCGCTTCCGGATCGTCCTCCCGAATGGCTCCATCCGCTGGACCCACGGCACCGCCAAGGTGTTCTTCGACCGAGAACATCGGGCCGTCCGGATGATCGGGGTGGCGCGCGACGTTACCGAGGAGGTCGCGATCGAGCGCGAGCGCGAGCGGATGGTCGAGGCCGAGCGCCGCCAGGCCGAGCTGAACCAGGCCTTCATCGGGGTCGTGTCGCACGAGCTTCGGACACCGATCACCTCGATCTACGGCGGCGCGAAGCTGCTTCGGCGCATGGGCCCAGCCGACGAGAGCAAGCGCGCCGACCTCACCGAGGACATCGAGGCCGGGGCAGAGCGCCTGTACCGCCTCACCGAGGACCTGCTGGTCCTGACCCGAGTCGAGCGCGGAACGCTGGAGATCGGCCTCGAGCCGGTCGCCATGCCCCGCGTCCTGGAGCGGGTGATCGCGAGCGAGCAGGAGCGCTGGCCGCTGACGACGATCGAGCTCGTCGTCCAGCCCGGCATCCCGATCGCGCTCGGCGACAACACCTACATCGAGCAGCTGATCCGGAACCTCGTCGGCAATGCCGCCAAGTACGCGCCTGAGGGCGGCACGGTCCAAGTCGTCGCGACCTCGACCCAGGCCAGCGAGCCGGGCGGCGAGGAGATCGAGGTCCGGGTGCTCGACCGCGGCCCCGGCCTCGCCGAGGGCGACGCCGAGCACCTCTTCGACCTCTTCTACCGATCCCCGCTGACGGCCAAGAAGGCGCCCGGCGCGGGCATCGGCCTGTTCGTCTGCAACCACCTGGCCCAGGCGCAGGGTGGACGCCTCTGGGCTCGCAACCGCGAGGACGGTGGCGGCGCCGAGTTCGGGTTCAGCCTGCGGTCGTATGTGGCCGAGGAAGCGAGGGCGCTCGGGGCCGCGGCGCCCAGCGGCGCCACCGGCGCGAACGCCTCGAGCCCGGAGCGCGACAAGACGGTCGCGCGCGCCAGCGCCTGAGCTCGCGCCAGCGCCTGAGCGCTCGCTTCCGCCCCCCGCGCGACGCCCGTCGGCCGCGCGTGGTTCGGCGATTCTTGGCACGATTCGAGCGAAATCCACCGTACCCGCGACCGCGGAGGCAGCCATCGTGACGCTCGCATCGACCACGCTCCAGGACCACATCGCCACCCTCCGTGCCGAGATCGACGGCACCGTCATGGAACCTGGCGACGCCGACTACGACAAGGCTCGGACCATCGTCATGGGCGGCATCGACAGGCATCCCGCCGCGATCGTCCAGGTCGCCGGTGCCGACGACGTTCGTCGGGTGCTCGCGGTCGCGCGCGAGACGGGCGTCGAGCTGGCCATTCGGAGCGGCGGCCACAGCGGCGCCGGCTACGGCACGACCGAGGGCGGGATCGTCCTCGACCTCCGGAAGCTCCGGTCGATCGAGGTCGATCCGGAGGCGAAGACAGCCTGGGCCGAGTCCGGCCTGACCGCCTCGGACGTCTCGAAGGCGGTCGGCGCGCATGGGCTCGCAATCGGCTTCGGCGACACCGGGACCGTGGGCATTGGCGGGATCACGACCGGCGGCGGCATCGGCTACCTGGTGCGGAAGCACGGCCTGACGATCGACAACCTCCTCGCGGCGGACGTCGTGACCGCCGACGGCGAGCTCCGACGCGCGGACGCGGAGACGAACCCCGACCTGTTCTGGGCGATCCGCGGCGGCGGCGGCAACGTCGGCGTCGTGACGCGGTTCCAGTACCGGCTCGCGGACCTGCCGCAGATCGTCGGCGGGATGCTGTTCCTGCCGGTGAACGCCGAGATCATCGAGCGCTTCGTCCAGCTGGCCGACGAAGCGCCGGAGGAGATGTCGACGATCGCCAACGTGATGCCCTGTCCGCCGATGCCGATGGTCGACGAGGCGTGGCACGGCAAGCTCGTCATCTTCGGCCTGATGTGCTTCGCGGGCGACGCAGCCGCCGGCGAAGCGGCATTCCGGCCGTTCCGCGAGCTGTCGAAGCTCGCCGGCCTCGATGAGCCGGTCGCGGATCTCGTTCGTCCGATGACCTACCCCGAGATGTTCCCCGACGAGGAGAGCGGGGGCGAGGCCGGCGGGGGCGAGGCCGGCGGGGGCGAAGGCGGCGAGGGCGAATACCACCCGCTCGCGGTCAGCAAGAACCTCCTGATCGACCGGGTCGATGGCGCGACCGCCGAGGTCATGATGGATCGCCTCGAGAGACTCCACGCCCCGATGCGGGTCGCGCAGATCCGGGTCATGGGCGGGGCGATGGCACGGGTCCCGTGGGACGCGACTGCCTTCGCGCATCGCAACTACAAGATCCTGGTGAACGTTGCCGCGTTCTACACGGACGAGGCCGACCGGGTCGAGAAGCAGGCCTGGATGGAAGAGTTCTCGACCGCGATCCAGGAGGCCGCCGGCGCGACCTCGAGCTGCGCCTACGTGAATTTCGTCAACGACGAGGGGCCGGAGCGGGTCCACGACATCTACCCCGATGCCACGTACCAGCGGCTCGCCGAGATCAAGCGCCGCTACGACCCGACGAACCTCTTCCGCCTGAACCACAACGTGGCGCCCGCGTAGGCGGCACAATCCGGCCATGCCCGCCTTCGACCTCATCGGCTGGATCGTCATCGGCCTCCTGGCCGGTGCCATCTCCGGCTGGTTCGTCGGCACCAAGAGCGTCCAGGGCTGCCTGCCCACGATCGTGGTGGGCATCGTCGGCGCCGTGGTGGGCGGCTACGTCGCGCGCGGCTTGAACAACGAGCCGGCCCAGGGCTTCTTCGGCGCGCTGCTGTTCGCGGTCCTCGGCTCGATCATCGTGCGGCTCGTGCTCCGGGCCATCGAGGGTGGCAACCGGCGGTAGGTGCTCCCCGCCCCGCCGATCCCCCACCATGGCCGGGATGCAGCTCGTCGACGCTGACCAGCGCCTCGCCGACGACGTGGTCGCCATCGCCCGCGACGTGCTTGGCGATGCGCTCGTCGGCGCCTACCTCCACGGCTCCGCGGTCCTGGGCGGGCTTCGGCCGAGCAGCGATCTCGACGTGCTCGCCGTCATCGCGCGGCCGACCAGCGACGAGGAGCGACGCGCCATCGTGGCGCGGCTGCTCGAGATCTCTGGGCGACGGGCCAACCGCGGGCCGGCGCGGCCGGTCGAGCTGACGATCGTGCGGGCGTCGGAGCTCCGGCCGTGGCACTTCCCGCCGACCGTCGACCTGCTCTACGGCGAGTGGCTCCGCGACGACTTCGAGCGTGGCGTCGTGCCAGCGCCCGCGCCGATGCCGGACCTTGGACCCGAGATCGCGCTGACGCTGCAGGGCGACGTGGCGCTGTTCGGGCGGCGGCCGGCCGAGGTGATGGACACGGTGCCGCCGGCGGACCTCCGGCGCGCGATCGTGGCCGGGGTGCCGAGCCTGCTCGCGGACCTCGAGTCGGATACGCGGAATGTGCTGCTGACCTTCGCGCGGATCTGGTTCACGCTCGCGACCGGCATCATCGGATCGAAGGACCAGGCCGCTGCCTGGGCGCTTGAGCGCCTGCCGGCTGCGCGTCGGGAGGTGCTGACTCGCGCTCGCGACCTGTACCTTGAAGGAGCCGACCATGACTGGGGCCCCGTGATGGCGGCCGTGGTCGCCCACGCCGATGTCGTTGTCGCGGAGATCGAGCAGCTGTCGAGGTCCGGCCGGCCCGCGGCGACGTAGAGTCAGGGGCATGCGTCACGACCTCTACGCCTGGGCCGGCCCGCGCGACCTCACCGCGGAGGAGGCGGCGGACCGGATCGAGCAGTGGGAGGCTCGCGGCGGCGATCCCTCGGATGCGCCGTTCGAGCCCAGCAGCGACGTCGCCGGCTTCTACCGCGAGCTCGAGCACGACCTTCGCGGGATGCCCGACGTCGAGGTCCTCGCCGACGCCCAGCCGCACACCGGGCGCGGCCCGGTCTGGCTCCAGACCGATCCGCCGCCGCCGGCGCACATCGCCGCCATCCGCCTGCCACGCGCCTCACCCGACGACCTCCGCGCCGCGCTCAACGACCTCTACGGGACGGCGACCAAGTTCGACCTCGTCGTTCTCGACGCGCTCCACGGCGTCGTCCACCAGCCGATGGCCGAGATGGCGGCCCTCGCCAGCGCGACGTTCTGGCCGGGTGGCGCGATCCGGGCGGTGATCGCCGGCGGCGGGGGCCTGCTCGCCGCGATCGCCGCGTACCTCGTCGGGATCCCGATCGTCAGCGGGATTGTGATCGTCGTCGGGCTGTTCCTGTTCGTGCTGTCGGTCGTGACGGTCGTCGCCGAGCTCAGGAAGAGGAAACTGCCGGCGCCATGACGCGCCGCTGCAACGCGGAACAATGCATGCAGGTCCGCATCGAACGTTCCTGCTCGATGGCGATCGGCCCTACGCTCAACGCATGACGATTGAAGCTCCCGCGTACATGGACGATGCCGCCCTCCTGCTCGAGCTCGAGCCCGAGGTCCATCGGCTGTACGACCGCCACGCCTCGATGGCCCAGGAGTGGTTCCCCCACGACTTCATCCCGTACCGCCTCGGCCGGGACTTCGACAAGGAGCCCTGGACGCCCGATCAGCCGCGCCTGACCGGCGTCGCGCAGACCAGCTTCGAGATCGGCCTCCTGACCGAGGACAACCTGCCCTCGTACCACCGGCTCATCCACGGGATGTTCGGGGAAGGCGATGGCGCGTGGCTGAACTGGGTCGGCCGCTGGACCGCCGAGGAAGGCCGGCACGCGATCGTGCTGCGCGACTACCTCACCGTGACCCGGAACATCGACCCGGTCTACCTCGAGCGAGGCCGGATGACGCAGCTCCAGCAGGGCTACGACCGCGACATGTCGGACCTGCTGCACGGCCTGGCGTACGTCACCTTCCAGGAGCTCGCGACCCGGATCGCGCATCGCAACACCGGGCGCTACTCCGACGACCCGGTGGCCGACAAGATCATGGTCCGGATCGCGACCGACGAGAACCTCCACATGGTCTTCTACCGCGACGTCCTGTCGGCCGCCCTGAAGCTGGACCCCTCGAAGGCCGTTCGGGCGATCGTCGACGAGGTCCTGCAGTTCCAGATGCCCGGCGCCGGGATCCCTGGCTTCATCCGGAAGGCCGCGCAGATCGCAAAGGCCGGTATCTACGACCTGCGCGTCCACCGCGACGAAGTCCTGATGCCAGTGCTCCGGCACTGGAAGGTCTTCGAGCTCTCCGGCCTCGACGCGGCCGCCGAGGACGCCCGACGCCAGCTGTCGGAGTACCTCGCGAAGCTCGATCAGCAGATCGCGAAGTTCGAGGAGCGCCTCGCGCTCTCGGACGTGCCGAGGATCGCCGCCGCGAAGTAGCGCTCCCGCGGGGCCGTCCGTTGGGCAGGCTCACGTTCCTCCACCCCGCGCTCCTCGGCATGGGTCTCCACGTGGCCAGCGTCCGGCTCCGACGAGCGGTCCTCGGACACCGCCGCTATCCCGGCGACGCCGAGGCGATCCTGCGGGCCGGGCTGGAGCACTGCTGGTCCGGCGAGTACCTCACCGCCAGCCCCGGGCACTACCGCCAGTTCTGGATGCGCGACACGGGGTTCGCGGCCGAGTCGCTGGTCCGGCTCGGCGATCCATGGCCGGCGCGCCTCCTCTCGAGCCTCGCCTGGGCGATGGGCGTGTGGCGAGCCCGTCGTTCGCACGTCACCACGACCATCAATCCCGTGCTTCGCTGGCCCGCCGACGTGTTCGACTACGGCGTCGACTCGCTGCCGATGCTCCTGGCCTCGCTCCAGGCGCTCGTTCGATCCGCTGACGGCCAGACAGCCGCCGGCGCCACAGCGCTCGTCCGCGAGCACGGGGGCTGGATCGAGGCCGAGATCCGGTACTTCGTCGATCGAGTCGTCGATCCGGCGACGGGACTCGTCCGGTCGGACCGACACTTCTCCGCGCATCGCGACACGTTCCGAAACGGCTCGACCGCGTACGCCAACACGATGGTCGCCGTGCTGGCTCGCACCGTCGTCGAGACCGGTTGGGGGCCCGACCTGCTCTCGAGGCACTTCGAGGGCAGCGATGGGTCTCGCTCGCGTGACTGGGGGTCGCTCCTCCGCCGCCACTTCTGGGCCGGCGACCGGTTCCGCGATCGGCTGGGCACGGAGGAGACCTCCGGCGAGGCCAACGTCCTGCCGTTCTGGGCCGGTGTCACCGAGGATCCAGGCATGCTTGCGGCGGCGCTGGAGACGCTGCGGCGGGAGGGCTACACGGCGCCCTATCCGCTGCGCTTCACCGCCGGCCACTCCGCCGACGGGCTGCTGCTCGCGTACCGCATCTGGTCGGCGAACTACCAGACGACCACGTCCTGGACCAGCCTCGGCTCGATGTACCTGGCGCTGCTGCAGCGGGCCGATGCGGCTGCCGCCGCCATCGAGCTCGACCGGATGCGAGGGCTCATCGAGCAGCACGGGACGTTCTGGGAGGTCCTCGACGGCGCGGGCCGGCCCTGGCGGAGCTCGAGCCGGCTCTCGGTCAGCGACGTGTCGATGCTCTGGGGCGCGATCCTGCTGGAGACCCTGCAGGCGGCCTGAGGCGCTGTCAGCACCGTGCCATCAGTCCAAGGTTGACTGCGACAATCGCGTCGTGCACGGCAAGGTCGCGGCGCCTGACATCCACCTCGATTCCGGGGGCGAGGCGCGCCTCCATCGGGCGCTGCGCCGATGCTGGCAGCCCGTGGCGCGCGCGGACGATCTGCAGGACAAGCCGCTCCCGGTGACCCTGCTCGACGAGCAGCTCGTGGTGGTCCGGCTCGGGGACGAGATCGCGTGCTTTCCGGACCTCTGCGTGCATCGGGGCACGGCGCTGTCGCTCGGCTGGGTCGATGACGGGTCGCAGCCCGCTCCCGATGGCTCCGGCACGGTCGGTGAGCCGTGCCTGGTCTGCGCCTACCACGGCTGGAGCTACGACCGGCGGGGCGTCGTTCGCCGGATCCCGGCGGTCCACGGCCGGTCCATCCCTGCTCGCGCTCGCGTGGCCCGCTACGCGACGACGGTCGCCGTCGGGCTCATCTGGGTCCTCCTGGATCCGGAGACGGGCGGGTGGGAGGAGCCCCAGGCCGACTATCCCCTGCCCCAGGCGGGTTCGTGGTGGGACCAGGCCGGCTTCCGGACCATCCCGATCGAGACCTACGACTGGGCGTGCTCGGCGGCCCGCCGGGTCGAGAACTTCGTCGACTTCAGCCACTTCCCGTGGGTCCACCCGCACGTCCTCGGCGATCGTTCGAAGCCGCTGTCGCCCGACCATGAGGTCGTCGACACCGACGGCGTCACCATCAGCTTCGACATCGCGCTGGAGGAGCCGCGGGCCTCGGTCAAGGGCGACGTCGCGCCCGGTGCGAAGGTTCAGCGGGACCCGACGACGTACACGCTCCACCTGCCGCTTTCGGTGACGCTCGATCAGCGGCTGCCGCCGTCGCCCGACCGGCCCGACGGGAACCGATTCATCCTGTTCCTCGCCGTGGCGCCCCTGTACGCGAAGCGCTGCCGGTCGTTCACCTGGAACGCCCGGACGTACTCGTTCGAGCCCGAGAAGGACGCGGAGCTCGCGGCGTTCCAGGGGCTGATCCTGGAGCAGGACCGCCCGATCGCGGAATCGCAGCGGCCCGAGGAGCTGCCCGTCGACCTCTCGCAGGAGCTCCACATCGCGGGTCCGGACAAGGCATCGATCGCCTACCGCCGCCGACTGGCGGAGCTCGCGGCAACCGACGCCCTGTCATGAAGACCCTGGAGCTGACCGTCCACACGGGTCGCCAGCGTGGCTTGTTCGACCTGACGCCCGAGTGCGCTGGCTTCGTGGCGGGCGAAACTGACGGGCTGCTGCACGTCTTCGTGCCCCACGCGACCTGCGGCCTCGTGGTGATGGAGCTCGGTTCGGGCTCGGACCAGGACCTGGAGGAGGCGCTCGATCGGCTGCTGCCGCGGGACGACCGCTGGGTCCATCGACATGGCAGCCCGGGCCACGGCGCCGATCACGTCGTGCCCGCGTTCGTCCCGCCCTTCGCGTCCGTGCCGGTGATCGGCGGCCGCCTGGCGCTCGGCACCTGGCAGTCGATCGCGCTGCTCGACACGAACATCGACAACGCGACGCGGACCGTGCGGCTGAGCTTCCTGCCCGCCTGACTTCGCGACGGCCGCCTACCAGCGGGCCCCCGGGCCCTCGGACGACGCCTCGACGATTCGATCTGCGGTGATCCCGGCGCGTCGAACGACCGCCTCCACCGCTGCCCGCGACGGCGCCTCGATCACGTGGATGCACGTCTCGTCGGCCGGGACGAAGTACGAGCGAACGTGGCGCGGGGCGGCGAAGGGGCCCCTGCCGCGACTGCCCGTCCCTTCGCGGGCGAGCTCTGCCGCCGCGGCTTCGAGGCTCGCCGTTGCCGCCGCGAGCTCGCCGCCACGCTCGCGGGAGAGGTACGTCTCGGCGAGGTAGATGGCCATGGGCCAAGGGTCGGGGATGCCGGTCGACGTCGAAACTGTGGCGAACCACAGTCATTGGCAACGCTGGTTGATGACGTGCGCCCTCGCGTGGGCCATGATCGGATCGTGGAGGCGACCGCGACGGGGGTCGTGGACCCGGAGGTGGTCGGCCGAGAGGCCGAGCTCGACCGTCTCCACGCGTTCCTCGCGCAGCGCGATGCGCTGCCTGCGGGGCTCGTCATCGAGGGACCGGCGGGTGCCGGCAAGACGACGATCTGGCGCGCCGGCGTGGCGGCCGCCAGCGCCGCCGGGTACCTCGTGCTCTCGTGCCGGCCGGCCGGCGCCGAGGTTCGGCTCGCCCATGCCGCGCTGTCGGACCTGCTCGAGCCGCACCTGGTCGGCGTCTTGCCGCTCCTCCCCCGCCCCCAGCGGCAGGCCCTCGAGATCGCGCTGCTGCTCGCCGACGACGCCGGGAGCGCGCCGGACCAGCGGGCCGTCGCGGCCGGCGCACTGAACGCGATCCGCGCGCTCGCCCGGGAGCGTCCGGTCCTGCTCGCCATCGACGACGCCCAATGGGTCGATGGTCCATCCGCAGAGGTCCTCGAGTTCGCGATGCGCCGCCTTGGCGAGGCCCCCGTGGCCATCCTCGCTACGAGGCGACTCGCCTCCCCGACTGCGGCGTCTCCGGCGACCACGGCCGGCCTCCAGGTGGATCGGGCGCTCGAGCGGCTTCCAACAAGGATCGAGGTCGGTCCGCTCAGTCTCGGCGCGATCCACCGGCTGCTCCGGACCCGGACATCCGCCGAGCTTAACCGGCCCGTCCTTCGACGAATCCACGAGACATCCGGCGGCAACCCGTTCTATGCGCTGGAGCTGGCGCGAGCGTTCGCCGCTGCGCCGGCTGGACCCGAGCCGCTGACGCTCAGCGCGGGGCTGAACGAGCTCCTTGCCGAGCGCCTCGTCGGGCTGACGGACCGGACCCGCGCCGCGCTCTTCGTCGCTGCCGCCCTCACCCAGCCGAACCTCGAGCTGGTGGCGGCGGCCACCGGCGGCGATGCCAACGGGACCGCGGTCGATCCGGATGCGGTCGCGGCGGACCTCCAGCCGGCGGTCCGGGCTTCGATCGTCCGCGTCGTCGACGGCGCGATCGAGTTCCTGCACCCGCTCCTCGCGGCCGCGGCCTACGCCGCGATCGACCCAGGGGACCGTCGCGCCTGGCACGCCCGCATCGCGGCCGTCGCAACGGACGCCGAGACCCGGGCTCGACACCTCGCGTTCGCACGCCCCGGGCCCGACGAGGACGTCGCGACGCAGCTTCGCGATGCCGCGCGGGCCGCTCGCGACCGAGGCGCCCCGACCGCGGCGGCGGAGCTCTTCGCCCAGGCGCTTGCCACCCTCCCGCAGGACGCTGGCCAAGGTGCCGCGTCGAACGCGACCCGTGCCGAGCTCGTGGCCGAGGCCGCGCCGATCCTGATCGCTGCGGGCCAGTCGGAGCTCGCGCGGCGTCTCGTCGAGGGGGCCATCGGCGACGTTCCCGCGAGCCCGCTCCGCGCCGACCTGAAACTGCTCTTCGCCGAGCTGGTCGAGGACGACGAGGCGGGGCTCCAGACCCAGCTGCGGCTCCTCGACGAGGCGATCGTGGAGGCTGGCCGGGATCCCAGGCGGACCGCAGCCGCGCTCCTCGATCGCGAGCAGATCGAGCGGGCTCGGGATCGTAGTCCTGACGCCCTGCCGTACGCCCGGCGAGCGCTCGCGCTCGCGGAGGCGTCCGGCGACGAGCGCCTGCTGGCGCGGGCCCACGTCAGGTCGGCCGACCTCGAGGTCGTCCTGGGGCTCGTCGACGATCCGGTCAAGCGATTCGGGCAGGCGTTGGAGCTCGGCGAACGTGTCCCGGTCGATGCCGAGAACAGCGCCCGCTCGATGCTGGCCGTGTGCCTGATCCGGGCCGGACGGGTCGACGAGGCTCGGCCGTATCTCGCCACCGAGCGGGAACGAGCGACGGCCGAGGGCGACGAGGCGAGCTTCTGCTGGGTCAGCCTGTTCCTCGCCGAGCTGGAGTGGTTCGCCGGTCGATGGGACGAGGCCCACCGGTGCGCCACTGAAGCCCTCGAGGTCGCCGAGCAGGCGGGCCTCCGGATGCGTTCGGGCGGACTCCAGGCGCTGGTCGGGCTGGTCGAGTCGTCCCGGGGCGATCCCGAACGGGCCCGGGCCTTGGCGATGCGGGCCATCGCGGTGCTCGATGACGTCGACGAGGTGGCGTATGGCAATTACGCGCGACAGATGCTCGCCTTCCTCGAGCTGTCGCTTGGCAATGTCGCCGCCACTCGCGAGGTGTTGGACACGTACCCGCCGGAGCGATTGGAGGGCTCGAAGCGGCTCGCTTTCATCGGCGATGCCATCGAGGCCCTCGTGCAGCTCGGCGAAGTGGAACGGGCTTCGAGTCTCGCCTCCGATCTGGCGAACCGCGGAAGCCTCCTCCACCGGCCGCCCCTGGTCGCGACCGCGGAACGGTGTCGCGCCCTGGTCCTCGGGGCGACGGGCGACCTCGCCGGAGCTGTCATCGCCGCGGCGGAGGCCGTCGCGATCCACGACGCCCTCCCCCTGCCGTTCGAGCGGGCCCGGTCGCTGCTTGTCCTTGGCGAGGTCCAGCGTCGATCGAAGCAGCGTCGCGTCGCTCGCGAGACTCTGACGTCAGCGATCGAGGCCTTCGACGCGCTCGGCGCGCACCTCTGGAGCACCAGGGCCCAGGCGGAGCGGGCCCGGATCGGTGGGCGCTCCACGATCGAGGGCCTGTCGGAGACCGAGTACCGGGTCGCGCAGCTGGTCGCCGAGGGCCGCACGAACAAGGAGGTCGCGGCGGCGTTGTTCGTCAGCGTCCGCGCCGTCGAGGCGAACCTGTCGAAGGTCTACGCGAAGCTGGGCATCGAGTCGCGGACCGAGCTCGCCCGTCGCATCTGACCGGGCAAGGCATGTGGTCCTCCGCACTTTCTGGCGGGCCATGCCAGGGCGATGGTGGGACCCATCAAGCCCACTACTCGGAGGACATCCTCGATGCAGAGCACGACCAGGCGCACGGCGATCCTCGCCACCACCGTTGGCGTCGTCGCAAATCTAGCCTTCGCGGCGCTCGTCGCCGGAAGCCAGGCAGGTCCGGGCTACCTCGCGGTCGAGGATTGGAGCGCCGGAGGGCAGGGCCAGAACAGCGTCCGGCTCAGCGTGACGACCGATGGCGCCATCCCGAAGCAGCCCGACGGGTTCATCGGCGGCGTCAAGATCGCCGGCTTTGCCTGGGCTGACCTCGCGACGGGGAGGGCGCTCGTCGCGACGATCCACCCCGTGGCCGGACGTGATTCGAACCAGCGTCCCGCCGGCTGGCACCTCCATACCGTGACGCTCACCGGCGGCACCGGCGCCAGCGACTTCTGTGTCGTGTCGATCGACTCGACGCCGACGGCCGGGATTAACATCCAGGGCTCGGCGCTATCGATCAACATCAACCGTGGCTCCATGCCGGTCGGCCCGTCCGCGATCGACGTCGCGACCGGGTTCTTCGTCCAGGACGACCTGGCCTGCGCCAGCGACCTCGGCGTCGTGCTCCTGACCTAGCTTCACGCTCCCGTTCGAGCGCGCCCGCCCCGCGCAGCGGGCCGCGGTCCCGATACACCCTGGCTCGCCCCGCACACAGGGCATATACCGGCCTCCCCCCCAGAAA
>JBKKDM010000180.1:0-2635 GCA_046707905.1 Candidatus Limnocylindrales bacterium | reverse complement strand
GTGCCGGCCGCACGGCGGCGGCACGCTTTGCCCGCAGGCACGGGTTCCTGCATCCGCCGGAGCTGGTCCGGTTCCGGGTCCTGGATCCCGCGATTGCTCCGGTGGGCGGGGCTCGGGACATCACGGTGACCGCCGAGGCATTCAGCGCGCTGCAACTGCCGGTCCACACCCTGATCGCAACTGAGAACCAGATCAACTTCCTCGCGCTGCCCGAACGGTCGGGCACACTGGCCCTCTACGGCGCCGGATATGGCTTTTCCTCCCTGCGGGATGCGGCCTGGCTCCGGAACTGCGAGGTCCTGTACTGGGGTGACCTGGACACCCATGGCTTCCGGATCCTGGACCAGCTCCGCGCTGTGCACCCCCACGTGGCCAGCGTGCTGATGGATGAGGAAACCTTGCTGGCGCACCGCGACGAGTGGGGAAGGGAGCCGTCGCCGTCGCGGGCTGTGCTGAACAGGCTGACGGCGGAGGAGGCTGCGCTCTACCAAGGGCTTGGGAACGACACCTACGGATCAGCCGTCCGCCTCGAGCAGGAGCTGATCCGCTGGGACTGGGCGCTGCAACGACTCACTGGTTGAGCCAAGCGGTTGCAGCCCGGGCATGGCAGCCGGTTCTGCTGGGCGGCCGGGCGGGAGCCGGCGCCGGAGTTCTGTGCTGAGTCATGTCACAGCTCCTTGCATGGTGGCGTGGACGACGACCGCACGGTAACACCGGAAAGGTAACCGGAGGTGAACGGGAGGTAAGGCAGGAGGAATAAGATCCGCCGGGGTTCACAGGCAGTCTTTAAGGCCGGGGGTGACGAAGTTCATATGGTGGTTCATCTCGGCTGCGCCGTCCGGCGCGTATGCGGATGATCAATCGATGAAAGGGACTGTTATGAAAATCAGCAACGCGATGTGGTCAATCGTCGCAGCGGCGCTGCTTGCCGGACTTGCCGGATGCAGCTCCCAAGGCGGGGCACCAGGCAACCCAGGAACTTCTGCCCCCGGTGCTTCAGCGGTTCAGGAATCTTCTGGTGCAGCAACACCTGCCGGGGATGCCCGGGTCACCATCAAAGATTTCACCTACGATTTGCCGGACTCCGTTGAACCCGGAGAGACAGTCACGGTGGTCAATGAGGACAGCGCCCCCCATACACTGACTGCAAAGGACAAGGGCGGCTTCGATGTTCAGCTGGCGGGCGGGGCGACCGTGACCCTTACTGCACCAGAGGAACCGGGCGAGTACGGGATCACCTGCACGTATCATCCCCAGATGGCCGGAACGCTGGTCGTCAAATGAACCGCCATCAAAGGATCCGTGAAGGTACGACGGACCGGCCAGCGGCTTTGATGGTTACACTGCGCGTTCTGATCGCAGCAGGACTGGTCATCAGCGCTGTTGTCCACCTTCAGCTTACTTCCGGCTATCAGCAGGCAGCCCCCGGCGGCATCGGCCAGGGCAACCTGTTTCGCATCCAGGCTGCCGTGGCTGTCCTCAGCGCGATCTTCGTCCTGGTGAGGGGATCCCGAACCTCCTTCCTGGCGGCGGCTTTAGTGGCGCTGTCGGCATTGGCCGCCGTCATTCTCTACCGCTACGTGCAGGTTCCGCCGCTGGGCCCGATCCCGGCCATGTATGAGCCCGTCTGGTTTACGGAAAAAGTTGTGACCGCCGTCGCCGAAGGGCTGGCGGGCATCTTGGCTCTTGCGGGGTACCGCCTGGCGGCGGCGAAGTGACGCGGTTCATATTCATACCCATCCGTGCACCATACGGCTCCGAAGTACCTATGCCCTGACAGTTGGGGCATCAAAAATGTCACTTGCATGAGGAGAATGCTTTCCGATGAACAAGACACTTCGCTTTCTGGCCGTTCCCACCCTCGCTTTGGGCGCTCTTGCCCTCTCTGGCTCCCCGGCCATGGCCGCCGATGAGTCCTACCAGACCACGCTGGGCCAGCTCAGCGGCAGCACCGCTTCGGGCACCGTCACCGTCGATGTCACGGGCAACACCGCCCACGCCGTCCTGAAGGTCTCAGGGCTGGCCGAAACCTTCATGGACGCACCGTACCCGCACGTCCAGCACATCCATGGCGGCGCCAAGGGCGAGTGCCCCGCACCCTCCGCTGACAAGGATGGCGATGGAGTCATCTCCACCACCGAAGGGGCCCCGTCCTACGGCGGCATCGTCACCACCCTCTCCACCAAGGGTGACACCAGCCCGGCAGCCGGCCTGGACCTCAAGCTCGCCGGCCAGGGCGGCAGCTACACCATTGACCGGACCTTCGAACTGAACGCCGAGACCAAGGCCGCCCTGAAGGCGGGCACGGCTGTCGTGGTCGTTCACGGCCTTGACCCTGCCACGCTGAGCCCGAAGGCACAGGCCGCCAAGAGCGACCTAGCGCCGACCCTTCCGCTGGCAGCCACGTCCCCGGCCCTGTGTGGAACCCTGACTGCCGGCCAGATGTCCATGCCGGTCGGCGGCGCTGACACCGGCGTGGCCCAGGGCGTACAGGGTCCCGACGCCGGAGCCCTCGTGCTCGGCGGCGGCCTCGTGCTCGCAGCAGCAGCCGGCGGCACCTACGTCGTCCGCCGCCGCAAGGCAGCACAGGCAGCCTAGTCAAGAGCTGACTGGACTCATATCGTGACAAACACGG
>JBKKDM010000179.1:0-6258 GCA_046707905.1 Candidatus Limnocylindrales bacterium | reverse complement strand
CTGGCGATCGAATCGATCCTCCAGTCGGACCTGCCGGTCATCACCGGCCTGACGCTCGTGACAGCCAGCCTCATCATCGTGGCGAACCTCGTGGTCGACCTGCTCTATGCCGTGATCGACCCGCGCGTCCGCCTCACATGAGGCAGCCGGACAGCCTACGGGTCGATCAGCGCCCAGAAGGAGAGCCGTACCTCTCCGTCTCGAACCTGGTCGTCAGGTTCCCGAGCGAGGACGGCGTCGTCAACGCCGTCGAGGGCGTCAACTTCTCGGTGACGCGTGGCAAGACGCTGGCCGTCGTCGGCGAGTCCGGCTCCGGCAAGAGCGTCACGGCGCTCGCGATCATGGGCCTCGTCAACCGCAAGTCGGCGAAGGTCACGGGTGAGGTCTGGCTCGACGGCGAGGAGCTCGTCGAGAAGTCCGACAACGACATCCGGAAGCTTCGCGGCAACAAGATGGCGATGATCTTCCAGGACCCCATGTCGAGCCTCCACCCGTTCTACCGGGTCGGCGCCCAGCTCACCGAGGCCGCGCGGGTCCATCGCAAGCTCAGCAAGAAGGCCGCCAGGGAAGAGGCGATCGAGATGCTGAGCAAGGTCGGGATCCCCGCGCCGCGGCGTCGCGTCGACGACTACCCTCATCAGCTGTCCGGCGGCATGCGCCAGCGCGTCATGATCGCGATGGCCCTCATCAACTCGCCGGCGTTGCTGATCGCCGACGAGCCCACCACCGCCCTCGACGTCACCGTCCAAGCCCAGATCCTCGACCTGATCGGGCAGCTCCAGACCGAGTTCAACACCGCGGTCATCGTCATCACCCACGACCTCGGGATCGTGGCCGATATCGCGGACGACGTGGCAGTGATGTACGCCGGGCGCGTCGTCGAGGACGCCCCGACGACGAAGCTGTATGCCAACCCGGAGATGCCGTACACCCTCGGCCTGCTGGCGTCGATCCCGCGGATGGATCGCGAGATCGACCGCCTCGACCCGATCAAGGGCAACCCGCCGTCACCCTTGAAGCATCCCGATGGCTGCGTCTTCCACCCCCGTTGCAAGTACACCGACCGCGTGCCGAATCGGGCCTGCTTCACCGACCGACCTGAGCTGCTCCCGACACTCGGAGACACCGACCACTTCGTTCGCTGTCACATCCCGAGCGAGGAGCGACGCCGGATCTCGGTGAGCGTGCTCGGCAGCGGAACCGGCGGCGGCGCGGACCTGGCCATCGCGGGGGCCGACGACGCGGCCCCCGCGGCACCGGTCGGAGGCCCGGCGTGACCGAGATTATCCAGGACCCGGCCATGAACGAGGAGGCCCCTCCGGTCCGCGAGGCGGCAGCGCTGCCGGCGGCGACCAAGGAGATCCTCCGCGTCACCGACATGAAGAAGTGGTTCCCGATCAAGAACCGCGGGTTCGCGCTGTTCTCGCGGACGGTCGGGCAGGTCAAGGCGGTCGACGGGATCAGCCTGAACCTCAACGCTGGCGAGACGCTCGGCCTCGTCGGCGAGAGCGGTTGCGGCAAGTCGACGGCCGGCCGCACGATCCTGCGGCTCCTCGCGCCGACCGAAGGCAAGATCGTGGTCGACGGCGAGGACATCACGAACCTCTCGGTGGAGAAGCTCATCCCGTTCCGGAAGAAGGCCCAGATCATCTTCCAGGACCCGTACAACGCCCTGAACCCGAGGCACACGGTCGGCACGATCATCAGCGCGCCGTTCCACGTCCAGGGGATCAAGCCCCAGGGCGGGGTCAAGAACGCGGTCTACGAGCTCATGGAGCGCGTCGGGCTCAACCCGGAGCACTACAACCGATATCCGAACGAGTTCTCGGGCGGCCAGCGCCAGCGCATCGGCATCGCACGGGCCGTCGCGCTGAAGCCCCGCTTCATCGTCTGCGACGAGCCGGTCTCGGCCCTCGATGTGTCGATCCAGGCCCAGATCCTGAACCTCCTCCGGGACCTCCAGGAAGAGTTCGGGATCGCGTACCTGTTCGTGGCCCACGACCTGGCGGTCGTCCGGAACATCTCCCACCGCGTCGCGGTGATGTACCTCGGCAAGGTCATGGAGAGCGCGCCGCGGAAGGTCATCTACGCGGGGCCTCTGCACCCGTACACCCACTCGCTGCTGTCGGCCGTCCCGATCCCGGACCCGAAGCGCCAGCGCGGCCGGGGCCGGATCCTGCTCGAGGGCGACCTCCCGAGCCCGATCGATCCGCCAAGCGGCTGCGTCTTCCGAACCCGCTGCTTCCAGGCCCAGGAGCGCTGCGCGACCGAGGTCCCGCCGCTCCGCGAGCTCGCGCCGAACCACTTCGTCGCGTGCCACTTCCCGATCGAGGCGAAGGACCTGCCGAAGCGAATCGACCTGTCGGCCCAGGGCATCGAGGACACCGCTTCCGCCGCCAGCTCGGACATCCTCGCCCCGAACCCCAGCGACGAGGCGAGGGTCAAGGCGCCCGGCGTCTAGCCCGCCGGTCCGTTCGCCTCGCCCGTCGTAGTCCGTTAGTCTCGCCGGTGGTTAGGGCCGGCCGGCCCGTCACGGGCGGGTTCAGCGCCAGTCGGTCGGAACGGTGTACTCCCAGCCGGGCTGCCAGTCGAACTCGGCAGTCGTGAGCTCCCAGAGGTCCCGACCCAGGAGCAGGTGGTCGAGCGACCAGCGGTTCGCGGAGTGGGCGATCAACAGGACGCGCGAACCGTCCCATTGGCGCACGAGGTCATCCAGGAGCGCCGCGGTGCGCGTCACGACCTGGTTGTAACTCTCGCCTCCAGGCCACGGGACGTCGATGTGGTTGACGCGTTGGGGCTGCTGTTCCTCGTTCCGGCTGCCATTCATCCGGCCGTAGTTGCATTCACGGAGGCGGGCATCCTGGTTGACCGGGATGGCGCTCCCCTCGAACGCGATCCGAGCCGTCTCGACCGCGCGTGCGAGGTCCGAGACATAGACTGCTGCGATCCCGTCGTTGCGGCGCCGGTCGCCCAGCTCGGCGGCGGTCTCGCGGCCGCGCGGCGAGAGCTCGCCGGGCAGCCAGCCGGTCGCGACCCCGGCCTCGTTATCGGTCGTGATGGCGTGGGTCTCGTAGACGAGCTGGAGGGTCACGCGGCGAGGGTATCGCCGAACTGGGCGCTGGAGATGCCCGGCTGGAACGCCGGGCGTTCCATCGATCGGCGGAGCGCCGACCTGCAGGCAGTTCGCCTGTCACTTGGATCTCCGGGCGTTCCAATGGACGGAGGAAGGGGTGAATCCCTGCCCCTGACCCCGACTCCTCCGACGTATGGATCGCCAGGCGACCCATATTCGCAGGCCCCGGTTGGTGCCGCGCCGTCGCGTGTTGCTACCGGCACCGTCGCGGCATGCCCGGGACTAGACTCGGGCCGTGCAGTCGCTTCGGATCGCGCTCGCGCAGCTGGCGCCGCGGCTCGGGGAGCTCGAGGCCAACCTCGAGCGGCACCGTTCCGTGCTCCGGGCCGCCCGCGCCGAGGGCGCGGGCCTCATCGTCTTCCCCGAGCTGGGTCTCACCGGCTACCTCCTCCAGGATCTGGCTGCCGAGGTCGCGATGCGGCTCGACGATCCGCGGCTCGCGGAGCTGGCGAGCGAGACCGCCGGCGGTGCGTCGGCGATCGTGTCGTTCGTCGAGGAGTCGGGCGACCACCGGCTCTTCATCGCGGCGGCGCTGCTCGAGGACGGCGAGATCCGGCATGTCCACCGGAAGGTCTTCCTTCCGACCTACGGGCAGTTCGACGAGCGCCGCTTCTTCGCCGCCGGCGACACGGTTCGGGCGACGCCCTCGCGCCTCGGCGTTGGCGTCGGGATCGCCGTATGCGAAGACTTCTGGCACCTGGGGATGCCGCTCCTGCTGGCCCTCGATGGCGCGCAGGTCCTGATCAACGTCTCCTCGTCGCCGGGGCGAGATCTGGCGGCCCGGAACGAGGTCGGGCTCGGGACGGCGACGTCATGGCGGACCCTGATGCGGACGTATGCCCAGCTCACGACGTCGTTCGTGGTGTTCGTGAATCGGGTCGGGGTCGACGAGTCGATGACGTTCTGGGGCGGCTCGGAGGTCATCTCGCCTGCGGGCGAGCCGGTGTTCTCCGCCCCGTTCTTCGATGACGATCTGTACCTCGTCGATATCAACCTCGACGACGTCCGGCGGGAGCGGATCGCGCTGCCGCTGCTGCGCGACGAGCGCCTCGAGCTCCAGGCACGCGAGCTGGGACGGGTGATCGCCGAACGCGCCGGGCTGACGTCCAATACCACGGCCGAGCCGGGCTCGGCGCCGGGCCTCGACGTCGCGCCGTCGCGTGACCGTGAGAACGGCGGGCGCGACAACGGTGGCGGGGCGGGCAATGACGCCGGTCCTGGCGCCGGAGTTCGCGCGGGAGACGAGCCGATCCGCCTGCGGCCACGACGGCGCCGAGCCGCCTCGAGGTGAGCGCCACGGCGCCGCTCCCGGTCGACGACGCGGGCAAGCCGCTGTTCGAGCTCCCGGACGAGCTCGCGATCGACACCGACGTCGCGCGCCGGGTCATCGACGACTTCATCCGCGGCCAGCTGCGGCAGGCCGGATTCGAGCGGCTCGTGCTCGGGCTGTCTGGCGGCGTCGACTCGGCGTTGGTCGCGTACCTCGTCGCCGAGGCCATCGGGGCGGACAAGCTCCTTACGGTGCTCATGCCGTATCGAACATCGTCGCCAGCTTCCCGCGGTGATGCGGAGGCCGTCGTGGCCGCACTCCGGTGCCCGAGCGAGCTCGTCGAGATCACGCCGATGGTCGACGGCTTCTTCGGCGGCGACGGCGCGACTGGCGCCGGTGGCGCCGGTGGCGCGGACACGCTCGAGGCGTCGTCGCTGCGGCGGGGCAACTTCATGGCCCGGATGCGGATGAGCGTCCTGTACGACAAGTCCGTGGTCTTCGGGGGGCTCGTGGTCGGAACCGGCAACAAGACCGAGTCGCTGATCGGGTACACCACCCTCTTCGGGGACAGCGCCTGCGCATTCAACCCGATCGGCGACCTGTACAAGAGCCAGGTCCGCCAGCTCGCCGCGGCCATCGGCGTCCCTCACCAGATCATCGCCAAGGCGCCGTCGGCCGACCTCTGGCCGGACCAGACGGACGAGGGCGAGGGCGCGTTCAGCTACCCGGTGCTGGATCGGGTCCTGTACTGGCGCATCGATCGCCGGCGCTCGACGGACGAGCTGGTGGCGATGGGCTTCGAACGCGCCCTCGTGGAGCGCGTGGAGCGCCTCGTCGCGACGTCGGAGTTCAAGCGCCAGGTGCCGCCGATCGCGAAGCTGGGGCCTCGCACGGCCGGGGTCGACTACCTGTACCCGCGGCGGCGCCCGGGCTCCGCGCGCACATAAGGGTGGCCGGCTCCGGAGGGACGCTCTACGTCGTGGCCACGCCGATCGGGAATCTCGGCGACGTCACGCTGCGGGCGCTCGAGGTCCTCCGCGCGGTGCCGCTGATTGCCGCCGAGGACACCCGGATGGCTGCGCGCCTCCTGGGTCGCTACGAGATCGCGACGCGCACGATCAGCTACCACGCCCGGAGCGGGCCGGCACGCCTCCGGGAGCTGCTGGATCACCTGCGGGGTGGCGCGGATCTCGCCGTGGTCACGGACGCGGGGACGCCCGGCGTGAGCGACCCCGGCGAGGAGCTCGTGGTCGCGTGGGCCGGCGAGGGCGGCACGGTCGTGCCGATCCCGGGCGCCTCGGCGGTGCTCGCGGCCGTCGCCGCGAGCGGCGTCGCTGGGCCGCGGTGGAGCTTCGAGGGCTTCCTGCCGCGTTCCGGGCGCGCGCGCAAGGAACGCTTGGCGCGCCTGGCGGCCGATGATCGCGCGACGGTCCTGTACGAGGCGCCGACGCGACTCGCGGCGACACTCCGCGACCTCGCTGCTGCCTGTGGAGCGGATCGGCAGGCGGCCGTGTGCCGCGAGCTGACGAAGCTCCACGAGCAGATCGCGCGTGGGAGCCTTGGCGAGCTCTCCGCGGCCATCGCCAATGGGTCGATCCCGACGCGCGGCGAAGTCGTCCTCGTGGTCGGCGCTGGCGCCGGACCTGCCGGCGACGCGGATGCCGACGCCAAGGACCTAGCGGCCGCTCGAGCCATGGTCGAAGCCCTGGTCGAGGGTGGCTCGCCACGGGGAGACGCGGCCCGGTCGGTCGCCGCGGCAACCGGCATCCCGCGCCGGCAGCTCTACGGCGCAACGTTGAAGTAGCCCGGACCGCCGCGGGGGAGGGCCGCCGCGGTCCGGGCCCAAGGAAAGGCG
>JBKKDM010000178.1:0-3546 GCA_046707905.1 Candidatus Limnocylindrales bacterium | reverse complement strand
GAGCGGCGCTGCGACCGGCCCGGCAGCCAAGGTCCCCCCGGCCGAGCGCCGCGCGGCGGCCCTCGCTCTCGTGGCCATCTGGCGCGACGTCGCTCGTGACCTGGCGCTCGTCGCCCTAGGCCAGCCGGGCGACGTTCGCCAGCTCGACCTGCTCGACGACCTCGAGGCCACGGCGGCGCGCCTCCGTGATGGCTTCCCGATCGACCAGCTTCGGCGGCTCGAGCTCGCGGGCGAGCGGCTCGAAGGCAACGTCAGCCCCGAGCTCGTCGTCGACGGGCTGGCGCTCGGCTGGACCGCGTGACGGACACGCCCGGTTCCCGGCCGAACGAGCGCCTCGATGCGGTTGTCCAGGGCCGCGTTCAGGGCGTCGGGTTCCGGATCCACGTTCGCAGGGCGGCGCGGGGCCTCGGCCTCACGGGCTGGGTTGCGAACGAGCCCGGGCGGCGGGTCCGCTGCGTTGCCGAAGGCCCCCGGGACGTGCTCGAGCGACTCGTTCGCGTGCTCCATGACGGGCCGCCCGGCGCAGTGGTCGACCGCGTCCAGGTCGAGTGGTCGCCGGCGACCGCCGAGTTCGGCGGGTTCGACGTTCGCAGCGGGTGGCACGGGGGCGACTGACGCCAGTCTCCGGCGGCGCCCGGGTGGTACCGGGTGGTACAAGCGGCCCCCTAGCCACGTTCGAGCGGAGGGTCCATCGTGGACGCGATGGAGCAGCTGCCGGTCTCGGAGATCCTTCCCGGCCTGTACCGCGCGGTGCTGGATGCCGTGGCACGGCTCGAGTGGCACGGGCGCCGTCGCGAGGCCGCGCAGATCCGCGCCCAGGCGACGGAAACCTACTCGAGGGCCTGGACGCCCGCCGCGGAACGCAAGCTCCGGGCGCTCCGGACCCGGGCCGACCGGATCATCGAATCTCGCCGCCGTGCCGGTCCCCAGAAGGGCAAGCCGCACAAGCCCCGCGAGGCACGCGGTCGATCGGTCGACCTGGAGCACACGATCGCCTGACGGCCGTCGATTCGATCGGCCTCGCTAGGCTGCTCGCGATGGACCCGTCGCTCGCGTCAATCGTTCTCGACCCCGGCCTCACCGGCCAGGACGCCCGGCCCGTCGAGGGCATCGACAACGGCTACCTCGCCGGGTACCGGGTTCGCTTCGACGAGGCGGCACCCGACGGCAACCTCCGGACCTCCGCGCTCCTTCGGTACGCTCAGGACATCGCCTGGCGCCACTCGGAGCAGCTGGGGTTCGATCGGGCCTGGTATCGCGATCGCGGGCTGGGCTGGGTCGTCCGCGGCGTGGAGCTGGAGATTGCCGCGGCGATCCCGCTCGGGACGACGCTCCGCCTGTCGACCGCGGTTGTCGGGCATCGGCGGATCTGGGCACGCCGCCTCGGGGAGTGCCGCTTCGCCGACGGCCGGCTGGCGGCGCGGATCACGACGGACTGGGTGCTGCTTGATGCGCGAGGACGGATCGTTCGGATTCCGGACGACTTCGGCGTGGCCTTCGCGAACCCCGAGGTCAAGAGCGAGATCCTCCGCGTGCCGGCCGACGCCGGCGAACCGGCGGCCGGCCATCGCTTGAACGTCCGGCCGAGCGACCTCGACCCGATCGATCACGTTAACAACGCGGTCTACGTCGACTGGCTGGAGGAGGCGATCGAGGCGGCCGGATGGTCCGCCGCGCCCGCGGGAGGGACGGCGGCGTCCGGCTCGTCGCCGGGAACGCTGCGGATCGAGTACCTCGCGTCCGCCGCCCGGGGCGAGGCGATCGAGATCGCGCTGTTCGGCGGCCCCGGCGCCTGGCAGGCGCGGATCGCGCGCGACGACGGCCTGGAGCTGGTCCGGGCTGCGAGGGATTTGTCTCGATCGTCAGCGGATTGAGGCGCGCTGCCGGGGGCGGTCGATCGGCATGCTGGAGGCCGGCCACGTAGCCGAGGAGGACGTGATGGCTGAAGTTCGAACGGTGATCGCGGTGACCGGCGAGGACGACCGCTTCGAGCCTGTCCGGCGAGCGGCGATCGACCGCGCGAAGGCCGAGGGCGCCAGCCTGATCCTGTATGACATCGATTCGGCCACCGGGCCGCTCGAGAGCGCCACGCCGACCCAGTGGTCCGCCGAGGGCACGGAAGAGGACGCGGCGGACCGCCTCGGCCCCGAAGAGCTCGAGGCCGCCGGCCACGAGCCGATCGCGCGGCAGGTCCGGGAGGCCCGCGGCCGCGGCGTCGATGCCTGGGGCTGGCTGCCGTCCGACAAGGGCCGCGACGCGCTCCTCGAGTACGCCGCCCGCGAGCCCGGCGCCCGGATCCTCGTCCCGGACGGCGATCCCGATCTGGACGTTTCCGACATGCCCGAGGCGGAGGCCATCCCGACCCCGACGGGCTAGCCCGACCGTCCGCCCGGACTCCTGGCGGCGTCAGCGCGCGCGGCGCGCCTCCATGATCGCCTTCGCCCTGGTCATGGCTCGCCGCATGCCGTTCCGGAGATTCCACTCGACGACCGGCGCCAACCAGCCCAACAGCCGTGGCCGTCGGAGCTCCAGCGTGTTCGTCTGGGTCCAGTCGGTGCCGCCGCCGCGGGCCTCGTAGCGCCACGAGCCGCCGCCGCCCGAGAAGAACGCGTTCTCGAGGTCCAGGAATGCGGCGCTCGTGCGGTCGCCGCGGCGGAAGAGGCGGTACTCCAGCACCATCGGGCCGATGCCGCGAACCGTGACCCGCACCCGCCGTGGGTCCTCGGACAGGACCTCGGCCGCCTTCACCTGGTCGTCCCAGTCGGTCCGCGTGGCGTAGTCCTGGGTGTAGTCGAAGACCACGTCGGGCGGTCGGTCGACGTGGATGGTCTCGGTGACCGTGACCGTGCGGCGGCACGGCCGGGGTGGCGACTCGCTCAGGGCTCGACGATACCGCGGGTCGGACCCGATAGAGTGCGACGGGTGAGCTGGCATCCCATCGCCTCGCTGGAGGAGGCCGAACGAGCCGCACCGTGGCTCGCCGCGAGCGTCGCGGGCACGGATCTGGTTCTCGCGCCCCTCGATGGCCGCTGGTATGCCGCGCAGGCCCGCTGCACCCACGCCGGCTGCGCGTTCGCGGACGACGCTACGCTGGAAGACGGCAGGATCGTCTGCGGCTGCCACGGCTCCGAGTTCGATCTCCGATCGGGCGAGGTTCTGCGCGGGCCCGCCGAGTACGACCTCCGGGCGTACCCGGTGCGCATCGTGGGTGACCGTCTGGAGGTCGAGCTGTGATCGGCGAGGCGCTCGACCTCGGCACGGTCACGGTCGAGGAGCTGGAGCGCGACCCGTACCCGATCTACGCCGAGCTTCGCGATCGATCGCCGGTCGCGTACATGCCCTGCCTCGACGTCTGGATGGTGACGACCTGGGCGACGGTCGAGTCGGCCTGCACGGACCCGGAGGCCTTCCCCGCCCACGTCGAGAATTCGCCGACGGACCGGGCGCTCGGCGGCGTCTCGATGATGACCACCGACGGCGATCCGGCCCGACGGCGCCGCCGGCCGTTCGATCCGACGTTTCGCCCGCGGGCGGTCGAGGCTGCGA